>CAZIWQ010000057.1:0-14459 GCA_964542355.1 uncultured Armatimonadia bacterium | reverse complement strand
CGCAAACCGGCCCCTCCCGTCGAGACCAAAGCGCCGCCGTCCCCCCCGGCAGCCCCCGCTTGACAGGCCGCGAGAAGCTGTGATACTCTCTGCAAACGTTTGCAGCAAACGTTTGCAGAGGGGATCGCCATGAGCAACCTCGCGGACGTCGCCGCCCTCGCCGGTGTCTCAATCTCCACTGTCTCGCGCGTGCTCAACAGCAAGGCCCGGACGCTCGTGGCCGAACCCACCGCGGAGCGTGTGCGCCAGGTTGCCGCCCAGCTTGGCTACCGGCCCTCCGCCGCGGCGCAGGCACTGGTCACCGGGCGCTCCCGGACCGTCGCCTTCTGCTGCTACCCCAGTTACGACAGCAACATGGCCGACGTGATACGCAGGCTGCACGAGGATACCCGGGCCTCGGGCTATCACCTGCTGGTCGTGGACAGCCACGACACGGATGAGACCTGCGCGTTGCTCGCGGAGCAGCGAGTGGATGCTGTCATCTGGACCCGCTACCCCGTCCATGAAGCCGATGCCCTGACCGCGTCCCTCAGCGCCCCCCACCAGGTGATCGTCGCCGTCGGCGAGATCGAGGAGCGGGTGCCGCGGAAGGTGTGCTCCGCGGTCTGGGGGGACCGTCAGGGGATGCGCGTGCTCCTGGAGCATCTTGGAGCTCTGGGCCATCGGCACGTCGCCTTCCTGGGAGGGGTGCGCGACACACTCGGCTCGAAGCGGCTGGCCTTCGAGCGCGGCTGCGCGGAGCTGGGGCTGCGCGGGGACCTGATCTGGGTCGAGGACGAGACGGACCGGATCGGCGCGGGGGTGGCCATGGCCGAGCAGGCGCTGACCTGGCCCGAGCCGCCAACCGCACTGGTCGGGCGCCACGATGACTTCGCCTTCGGCGCGCTGTACGCCCTGCATGAGGCCGGCCTGTCCGTACCGGACGACATGTCCGTGGCGGGTTACCACGACCACCGCGAGGGCGTCTACAGCCGCCCGGCGCTGACCACCGTTCACACTCCGGAGTTGCAGGGCATCGGCATCGCACTGGCCGCGGCTGTCGCCGCGTTGGAGGGCAACCCGTCGGAGCAAGCCGAGCCGACCTGTTGCAGGTTGGCGGCGGAACTGGTTGTCCGGAGCAGCACCGGTGCTCCGCGCACAGCCAGGACAACGAAAGGGTGATGGATGTGAGAAGGGGTTTCACGCTCATCGAGCTGTTGGTCGTGATCGCGATCATCGCGATTCTCGCGGCGATCCTCTTCCCGGTCTTCGCCAGAGCCCGGGAGAAAGCTCGCCAGACAGGCTGCCTGAGCAACGTCAAGCAGATGACGCTGGGGATGCTGTTCTACGCCCAGGACTATGACGAGCGGTTCCCGATCACCTGGAGCACGACGACGCCCACGCCGGGGCACTGGTACTATGGGCCCACCTACTATGCCCAGCTCTGGCGCGACCAGATCTACCCGTATGTCAAGAACTACCAGGTGTTCACGTGCCCCTCTGATACCAGCACCGAGCGTAGCTACATGATGAACGCCGGGCTGAACAGCAACTGGGGCGAGAATGGGAGTGGCGTCTCCCTGGGCACAGTGGTCAGCCCGGCCGAATGCGTGGCCGTGTGCGAGGGTGGCGGCGACTACCATACCAAGCCCTCCTGGATCGTCAACTACCCGACCAGTTGCGGCCTGATCACGCGCCACAACGAAGGCCAGAACGTGGGGCTGTGCGACGGCCACGCCAAGTGGTACAAGCCGCGGTCCATCTGGGACGGGACCACTACCGACCTTCAGAAGTACTGGGACCCGGCGAAGTGATCTCAGCCACGGGCATTGGGGCGCCGCACAGCGGCGCCCCCGGAGGAGACGAACATGCACCTGTTGTCGCACACGATGTCGGTTCTGAACGAACCGGAGATGGAGCAGATCTGGCAGGCGGCGCTGCGGGTCTGGGCACGGGTGCCGTTGCGCGTGCAGGGCACGGAGGAGTTCCTGCAGCCCCTGCGCGACTTCGGCTGCCAGATCGACGGGGAGCGCGTGAGCTTCCCGGAGACCGTGCGCGACCGCGTGCTCGCGCGCGTGGAGCGCAGCCGCGAGGAGCGGGGGCCGTGCCGCCCGGCACAGGTCACCAGCAACCAGTTGAGCTATTCCGCTTCGGGGCAAGCGCTCGTGTGCTGTGATCTGGACACCGAAGCACTCCGCCCGGCCACGACGCACGACCTCGCCCAGTGGTCGTGGATCTGCGACAGCTTCCCGCGACTGGGCCGCTCGCACCCCACCTTCATCCCCCAGGACGTGCCCCCGCAGATCTGCGACCTGCACGCCTTCGCCACCAACATCCTCAACAGCCGGCGGGCGACGACCGTGTCGGTCTACAACGCCGACCTCTTGCCCTACTTCCTGGAGCTGCAGGCCATCAGCAGCGGGTCGGTGGCGGAGGCGAAGCGCGCGCCCGCGTTCGTGGCCAAGTGCTGGGTCAACACGCCGTTCATGATCACCCGCGAGAACATCGAAGTGGGCCTGAGAGCCCGTGAGCTGCTCGGCCAGCCCTTCAACATGATGACCATGCCGGTCACCGGGACCGCGACGCCGGTCACCATGGCGGGGGCACTGGTGCAGTGCACCGCCGAGGTCCTCGCCTGCAACGTGATCAGCCTGGCGCTCGACGACCGCCTCATCGGCTGGATCGCCCACCCCTGCCCCTTCGACATGCGCGTCGGCATCCACACGCAGAGCGGGCCCGACATGGACGTGTTGGCGCTGGGTGCCCGGCAGATGGGCGCCTATGCCTTCGGCGGCGAGTTCATGGGCTTCGGCGGTCCGGGCACCGCCGCGAAGACCCCCGGCGAGCAGGCCCTGATGGAGAAGGCCCTGGCGTGCATGTGGGGCATCTGCGGCGGGGTGCGCGGCTGGGGGTCGCTGGGCGTGACGGCGTTCTCCGATGTGGGCAGCATCACGCAACTGATCCTCGACCTGGAGCTCATGAGCTACTTCGAGCGGCTCCTGCAAGGGATCGCCGTGGACGCAGAGAAGCTGGCCGAGGAAGTCATCTGCGAGATCGCCCCACAGGGCGCATACTTCCTGAACCAGGAGCATACGGCCCGCCACTTCCGCGAGGAGCTGTGGCTGCCGGAGCTGGTGGATCGCCGCGTCCCGATGGCGTGGGCGCAAGAACCGCGGACGATGCTGGACAACGCCCGAGCCAAAGCCAAACGCGTGGCCGCCGAGGCTGTCAACCACTGTCCGTTGACCGATGAACAGAAGCGGCAGGTGGCGGCGATCATGGCGGAGGCCGGCAGAGCAGTCGGCGTGGTACTCCCGGCCTGACTCAGAACACCTCGATCGCGGAGCGATGCAGATCGTTTCGCGTGTCGATGGGGCCGCCCCGCGGCCTGCCCACCACGCCCTCGAAGTCGCCCTGGGCGAGCATCTTCGCCGGCGGGTCCAGCCACGGCATCAGCATGCCCGGCCAGCCCACCGCCGTGTCCCCCCGCAGCGCCCGCACCGTGACCCCCGCCTCGCCGGCGAAGCCCCGTGACGCGCGGAGCAAGGTGGTGATGCAACCTCTCGGCTTGGGGCATCGCCGTCACCTCTGTGGATTCCGCCCCTGACTTCACGTGGCTCCGGGCAGTCTGCGTCAGGCGAGAGGCGGGGAGGACTGCCGTGGGAGGGACGCAGGAGGGGGGCGAGGAACGAACCGATCGGGCCGCCGGAGTGAGGGTTGGCAAGCGTCTGCCGGCGGCGGTCGCGAGCCTGGCGTTCCTGGAGCGATGGTTGACCGCGACGCCGATTCACCTGGCCGCGGCCCAGCGCTATCCCTTCGAGCGGTACGAGCATCCGCACCTGTTCCGGCCCGATGGGAGCGACACCAACTGGTAACGGCGAAGGAGACGAGTGTCGCATGGGCGACCGTTACCTGCTCCTGGTGGGCAGTCGGGATGCGACGCGCACCGTCACCGCACACGTGAAGCTACCGGCGCTCCCCACATGGGGGACTGCAGCGTTCGAGGCTTCCGAGCCGGCCAGCGGCAAGCCATCGGCCCGGACTCCGCCAGCAGCTCGTCGCGGATCGCCGGCATCGTCCCATCCGTAAGGTGGTGCCTCTGCCCCATGTCAACGACACGGTCCCTGTTTGTGCTGATCGTGCTGGTGACCCCCCTGGCTGCGGGCGCCGCACCGGTGGACCCGGCGATTGATGATGGCCCCGGCCCCTTCTGCTACTTCAGCCGCCCGAGCACAGTGCTCGGGGTCGCCGACGGGCGCCAGGGGACCCAGGTGACAGCCGAGGGGTGGCTGTGGACGGGGTCGGCGCAACTGTTGTTCCTTGCGGGCAGCGATCTGGCCCCCCTGCGGCAGCGCATCCAGGCCCTGCGCGATGGGTCGCTGCCGATCGTGTCCGCCACCACCCGGTGCGGGGACATTGACTACCAGACGACGATGTTCGGCGCGACGCTCGACGGCCGGCCGGACAGCAACCTGATCAACTTCATCCGGGTGCGCCTGCACAATGCCGGGCAGAACCCGGTGACAGCCACGTTCGCCACGGCGGTCCGGGCGGAGGGTCCGGGCTGCTGTGAGCGCATGCGCCGGCCTGTGAGCAGTCTGTCGGCGCGCTACTCTCTCGCCGCCGACTATGCGGCACGAGATGACACGCTGCTCTACACCTTCCCCACTGACCCGCCGCCACGCCGCTTCACTGTGCCCGACCAGGAGGGCGGCGGCCCCATCGAGGCTCGGGCCGCAGCCATTGCCGGCGCGACACCGGTGTGCCTGGTGCGCTATGAGGTGACCCTCGCGCCCGGCGCCGAACGCGTGCTGGACTTCCGGTTCCCTTACGACCCCATTGACCTTGCCGACACGCAGGCCGTCGCTGCCTTGCGCGCAGCCGACTGGGACACGCACCTGGCTGCCACCGAACGCTGGTGGCGTCACTTCCTGGCCCAGGGCATGCAGATCGAGCTGCCCGAGGCCAAGCCGACTGATGTCTACCGCACGAGTCTCGTCTACGACGCCATCGCCCGACGCCGGGAGGGCGACGACTTCATCCCGACGGTCAACCGCTTCCAGTACCACTACTTCTGGGTCCGTGACGGCGCCTACATCGTCAATGCCTTCGACCTGGCAGGACGGCACGGGTGGGCCGAGCAGGGGCTTGACCACTTCCTCAAGTGCCGCCAGCAGAGCGGGATCATCTGCCAGCCGCCGCAGTGGGATGGCTACGGCCAGACGCTGTGGGCCTTCGGCTCGCACTGGCGCCTGACCGGTGACGACGCATGGGCGCGCCGGGTGTACCCCGACCTGGCGCGGCATGTGCGCGGCGTGTTCGCCGAGGTTGCCAGGGACCCGCTGGGGCTCGTGCCGGCCGCCCCACCCTACGACAACGAGGCCATCGATGGCCACTACACCGGGCACAGCTTCTGGCTGCTGACCGGCATGCGCGACATGATCGCCATGGCCGAGGCGCTCGGCGAGAAGGACGACGCGGCACAGTTTCGCCAATGGCACGACGAGTACCGCGCCCGCTTCCTCAAGCAGTTGGAGAGGGCCAAGGCCAGGACCGGCGGCCATATCCCGCCGGGCCTCGACGCCGAGAACGGGTGCGACTGGGACAACCTTATCTCCCTGTACCCGCGCGGGGGCATCCCGGCGCGGGGCACACTGGAGGTCACGGATCCTGCAGTCGGCAAGACGGCAGACGTCCTGCGGGAGAAGAAGTATGCGGAGGGCCTGCTGACCTACGGCCCCGGCCTGCGCCCTGGCAGCCTGCACCACTATGACACGATCAAGTGCACCGAGGATCTCGTGGCTCTCGGTCGCCAGCAGGACGCGCTGGCCGACTTCTACAGCGTGCTCGTGCACACCAGCTCGACCCACGGCGGCTTCGAGTGCGGTATCGCCCCGTGGGGAGATCGCGACCCCGGCGGCAACCTCCCGCCGCACGGCTGGTTCGCCGCCGAGTACATCGGCCTCCTCCGCAACATGCTCATCCGCGAGGACGCCGGCGATCTACACCTGCTGAGTGTGCTGTCGCCAGCCTGGCTCAAGCCGGGCAGCCCCCTCGAGGTGCGCCATGCCCCTACCGACTTCGGGGTCGTGTCGCTCTCGCTGCAAGCCTCCGCGGGCGCGCTGGAGCTGCGTCTGCGCTGCAGTTGGCGCACGCCGCCGCAGCGGCTGCTCCTCCACCTGCCCTGGTTCGTCACCAGCGTGTCAGCGGAGGCGGACGGGAAGCCGGTCGGGCTGGGGAAACCGGCCGTGGGGGAGGGGGCACAACTCGTGCTGAGCCCTGACACCGAACGGGTGAGCATCCGCCCGGGGCCCTCGCGCCTGCCGGCGGTTGGCTACGACTCGGCCGTCGCCGCCTGGAAGCAGGAGAACCGCCGCCATTTCGAGTCGTTCGTGCGCGCCGGCGGGAGGCCCGCGCCGCTCTGGCAGGAGACGAGCCTGCCGCTGACCCACGCCGAGCGGCAGGAGTACTGGACCGCCGTGCTGGCCCGGATCGGGATTGCCTTCGGGTGCACCGCCACCGCCAGCGCCTCTGAGCCCGGACACCCCCCGGCCGCGGCTTGCGACGGCAACGTCGGCGTCGCGTCCTACTGGGGGGCGACGCCCTACCCCGCCTGGTGGCAGGTGGACCTCGGGCAGACGCACCTGATTGACCGGGTCCGAGTCATCACGTACTGGGATGATGGCACGAGCCGCCGCGCCTATCAGTACCGCGTGACGGCTTCGCCGGACGGGAACCAGTGGGTGCCCCTGGCCGACTGCGAGAAGAACGAGCGGCCCGCCACACGGGCCGGCGACCTGCTGTCCTTCGCGCCGTGCAAGGCACGCTACGTGCGGGTGGAGATGCTGCACAACACGGCGAACATCGGTGTGCACCTGGTGGAGGTGCTTGTCTTCCCCGCGGTGGTGGCGCCGGTCGCCGAGGCGCCGGCAGAGTGCCAACCGGCCTGGACCGCGGAGCAGCAGACCGGCGCGCAGCCGGTGGACATGGGCACCTGGGGCTATGTCGGGGCCGAGCGGCTGATCCTGCAGGGCAAGGCTGTGCAACGCAGCGGGGATCGCATCCGCCTGACCTTCCGCGGCGGTGAGCAGGCCGGCACCACCATCGGAGAGGTCAGCTTCGGGGCAACCGACACGCGTGACAGCGCAGATCTGCAGGCCGCGACGCGGACGCCGGTCACCTTCGGTGGCGCGAATTCCGTGGACCTCACTGCCGGTCAAGCGGTGGCGAGCGACTGGATCCAGTTCCCCCTGCACGCCGGGCAAGACTATGCCGTGACCTTCCTGGTCTTGCGTCCGGGCGCGACCACGCTGTGGCCGGACGCCCGGACGGTGCGCTTCGAGGGCCCGGCGGAAGCCGCTGCCCTGCCACGCTGGTCGAGCGTCGCGCACAGCGCGACCTACAACCTCTACTTCCTGAGCCGCGTCGAGGTGC
This sequence comes from uncultured Armatimonadia bacterium, assembly GCA_964542355.1. GTDB lineage: Bacteria > Armatimonadota > Zipacnadia > Zipacnadales > JABUFB01 > CAZIWQ01. Next base: position 7,046 of record CAZIWQ010000057.1, on the reverse strand, counting down.
CCAGATGAGCCCGCGCAGGTGATGCGGGGTCTGCGTCTCCAGGGGCGAGATGGCTGTGAGTGGCTTGTGCGGGCCTCTGAGCGTAGCGTCGCGGCCTCGGTACGGCTCTGCGGTCGCTCTTCCAGGCATGCTGCAGCTTCGCCCAGTCGACGGTATCCAGTGTCGCGAGCACGAAAGCCACCTTCCGCCCCCTCCCCGCGCCTCTGCAGGTGAGTGCCCCGCCCCCGCGGAACCCCGCTCACGGCATCAACACAAGGAGATGGAAGCCAATGTCGGGTACCCTCAAGATCGGGCTGATCGGCTGCGGAGGGCTGGGTCGGGCACAGGCAAAGATCACCGCGGCGGAGCCGGGCGTGGAGCTTGGCGCAGTGTCGGATGTGAACCTGGCGAGCGCGCAGGAGGTGGCGGCCGAGCTCCACGTCCCCGTCGCTCTAGACAGCCACCAGAAGCTCCTGGAGCTGGGGCTGGACGGCGTCCTGGTCGTGACGCCGACCTTCACCCACAAGGAGATCTGTCTCGACGCCGCGCGCGCCGGTGTCAATGTCTTCTGTGAGAAGCCGATGGCGACCTCCGTCGCCGACTGCGAGGCGATGATCGAGGCGGCCAGGGCGGCCGGCGTGCAGCTCATGATCGGCTTCGTGATGCGCTTCTACCCCGCCTACGTCGAGATGAAGCGGCGGATTGACGCCGGTGACATCGGCGCTGTTCGCCTGACGTGGGCGGTGCGCATGGGCGGCCGCCCGCCGGCCGGGATCGGCGAGTGGCGCCGCGAGGCCAGCAAGGTCGGCGGCCTCTACTCGGGCGCGATCCACCAGATGGACCTCCTGCTGTGGATGGGCGGACCGGTGGCGTTGGTCGAGGGCCTCTGCAACTGGGGCACCTTCCCCGACACCGATACCGAGGACAACATCATCATCTCCTGGCGCCACGAGAGCGGCGCGATCGGCTCCCTCCACAGCAGCCAGGTGTACCCGGTCGGGGGCAGCGCCTACGGGGTGGCCGGCACCACAGGCGCCCTCAAGATCGACGGCAGCGCCCTGACCTTCGCCGACCATGCCGGCCACAGTGAGACGGTCGAGTTGCCGGCGGTCGAGCCGGCGCTGACGCTGGAGCTGCGCCACTTCTTCGAGTGCGTGCGGACGGGCGAGCCGAAACGGGTCCCCGGAGAGGCCGGGCGCGACGCGCAAGCGGTCTTCGAGGCCGCCTACCTGTCCTCCGACCGCAATGCCCCGGTGTCGCTACCGGTGCGGGGGACGTAGTGCCTTGTCAAGGACGATCCTGTGGGTCCGCCTTGCGGGAGAAGCCGAGCGGGGATCGGGATCTCGGGGGCTGAGGTGTCGCGCTGTCTGCCGTCGCCGCACCGCCCCGGAGGGGCATAGGAAGGTAGCCACGGGTGACAACCCGTGGTTAGCGGCCACCCCCCTTTCTCCTCTCATCTTCGGTTCGCCCACGCCGCCGGAACGGCGGCGTGGGCGAACCGAAGATGAGAGGACAGGACATTCTTGCCGCCGGATCCACGGGTTGTCACCCGTGGCTACCTTCGGAACGCCCCCGTTCGGGGGCTCTACGGCTCGCCGCTTCGCGGCGAGGTGTCGATTCCCTGCAACCCAGGGTTCCACGGTTGACACGGCAGCAGTGTTCCGTTGAGCATGGAGCCATGAGGCTGCCCGGCGCGCTCTGACTGCTCACCCGGGTCATCGCAGCACGCAGCGTCCACGTACCAGCGCCAGGGTGTTGAGTGCAGGCACTCCGCCACTACGAGCCAGACCGGGTAGCTCCACCAGACAATCAGGGCCGTGCGCGAGAACCGTAACGGCCCTCGTCGCTCGCGATCGGCGGCCACACACTGGTTGTCGAGGTCCTCCGCACTGGCCATCGGCCGCACCTCCGCTGCATCCGGCTGCGATCCCTGCCGCCCCGCGTCCCACGTTCGGTCCTCTCGCATCCACGATTCGCCGCCTGTCACCTCGCGCCCTGCCGACGTCAACCGCGGCGTTGCGGCTCCCCGCGCTTAGCGCGCCGGCGACAGGTCTCGGGCCGTCGCGCGGAGAAGCTGCCGGCCTGTGCAGAACCTCCACGGGGCTCGTTGACTTGTCCAGCTCATCTACCCCCATCCTGGTGTGCCGTGACCTGCGCAAGGCCTATCCGGGCCTCGTGGCACTGGATGATGTCAGCCTGGAGATCGCGCCGGGCGAGCTGCACGCCCTGGTCGGCGAGAACGGTGCCGGCAAGAGCACGCTGGTGAGGATTGTCGCCGGGCAGGTTGCGCCCAGCAGCGGCGAGCTGCGCCTGGGCGGCCACCCGGTCACCAGCTTCAGCCCGCGCACAGCCCGTTCCCTCGGCGTCAGCATCGTTCCCCAGCACCCCGACCTGTTCCACTCGCTGAGTGCCCTGGAGAACCTGTTCGTCGGCGAATGGCCGCGCGGCGCCCCGGGGCTCATCTCGTGGGCTGAGATGCGCCGCCGTGCCGGCGCGGTGCTCGGCGAGATGGGCGTGTCGCTGGACCTGAGCGCCCGCGCGGCTGACCTGACGGTCGCCGAGCGGCAACTGCTGCAGATCGCGCGGGCTGTGCTGGCCGACGCGCGGCTGCTGGTCCTCGACGAGCCCACGGCACCGCTGGGACAGGAGGAGACGGAGCGGTTGTTCGCCCTGATCCGTCGCCTGCACGCGCGTGGCGTGGCGATGATCTACATCAGCCACCGTCTGGCGGAGGTCTTTGCGCTGGCCGAGCGGGTGACCGTCCTGCGCGACGGACGTGTGGTCGACAGCCGGCCCATCGCCGAGGTCAGCCGCGCCGAGCTGGTCCATCTGATGGTCGGGGAGAACACGGAGGCCCTCGAGCGGCCTGACGTCCAGCGGCCCGGCCAGCCTGACGAGACGCCGCTCCTCGAGGTCGCGGGCCTGAGCGTCCCCGGGAAGGTGGCCGAGGTCAGCTTCAGCGTGGGGCGTGGCGAGATCGTGGGGATCGCCGGGTTGGCCGGCTCGGGCCGTAACGAGATCCTCCGGGCGTTGGGGGGCGTCGTACCGTTCGCGGCGCAGCAGGTGCTGGTCGAGGGGAAGCCCTATGCTCCCGCCGGGCCTGACCGCGCCGTGCACCGCGGCGTCTCCCTGGTGCCCGCCGACCGTCACCACGAGGCCCTCATCCTGCCGATGTCGGTCCGGGAGAACCTCACCCTCGGGCTGCTGCCCGACCTGGCTTCGCGCACCGGGCTCATCCGCGAGCGCGAGGAACAGGCGCGCGCCGGGGAGCTGGCTGAGGCGTTCACCGTGAGGGCCGCGAGCGTCGAGCAGCCAGTCGCGGCCCTGTCGGGCGGCAATCAACAGAAGGTCGCCCTGGCCTCCCGGCTGGCCGTGGGGCCGCGCCTGCTGCTGCTGGAAGACCCGACGCAGGGCGTGGATGTGGGGGCCCGGGCACAGCTTCACCATCAAATCCGCGACCTCGCCGGACGCGGTGTCGGCATCCTCCTCGTCTCGTCAGACATGCCCGAGCTGCTATCGCTGAGCGACCGCCTCCTCGTGATGCACCGAGGTCGGCTCGTCGGGTCACTGGACGCCGCGCACGCCACCGCAGAGCAGGCCCTCGACCTCGCTCTGGGGACTGCGGAGCGGGGCGCCGCGGTCGCGGTCGCTCGGACGCGGCGCCCGCCGGTGCGCGAGCTGGGGCTCGCGGGACTGCTCGCCCTGTTCGTCGCCGTGGTCGCGGTCCTGGCCCCCGGCTTCGCCACTCTGACGAACCTCGGCGACATCCTGACCAACAACTCCTACCTGCTCATCGCCGGGGTGGGGATGACCATGGTCATCCTCACGGGGGGCATTGACATCTCGATCGGCTCGCTGCTGGCGGTCTGCGCCACCGTGGTGGGGGCCGCCGCGACCGCCGGCTGGCCGGCGGGGGCGGTGCTGGCCGCCGCTCTCCTGGCGGGCCTCGCGCTCGGTGGGCTGAACGCAGCCTTGATCGTTCCCGGGCACATCCCGCCGATCATTGCCACCCTGGCCACCTTGACCCTACTACGGCATCTGCTCATCCACATCACGGGGGGGCGCTGGATCAACCTCCCCGTCAGCTTTCGCGAAGTCGGTCTGAGTACGCCTCTGGGGGTCCCCCTGCCGGTCTGGGTCGCCGGCGGCACGGTCCTGGTCGGCTGGGTAGCTCTCCGCTGGACTGCGCTGGGGCGGTCGGTGTACGCGGTCGGCGACGACCCCGAGAGTGCCGCTCACCTCGGCATCCGTGTATCTGTGATCCGGAGCATGGTGTACGTGCTGATGGGGGTGCTGATGGGGATCGCCGCGTTCGTCTACGCCGGGCGCTGGAGCGCCATCCAGACGAATGCGGGGCAGGGCCTGGAGATGATCGTGATCACCGCGGTGGTCGTGGGTGGCACCAACGTCTTTGGCGGCCGCGGGACTCTCGGGGGCACGCTCCTGGGTGTGCTGCTGTTGGGGACCATCGGCGCGGCGTTGACGCCTCTGTGCATCGAGCCCACCTGGGAGCGGGCCTGCCAGGGCAGCCTGATCCTCCTGGCGATCGTCGTGGATACGCTGCGTCGCCGGGGGAGGGGGAGCTGATGCGCCACGTACGGGCACCACGGGCGTCCGTTCAGGAGTGGGCCCTGCTGGCCTTGCTGGCAGCCACCGTCGCCACCGTGAGCCTCCTGCGGCCCGCCTTCCTGCGCCCGGACAACCTCCTGGAGATGTCGCGCTTCTTCGTGGAGACCGGGCTGGTCGCGCTGGCGATGACCCCGATCATCATCAGCGGCGGGATCGATCTGTCCGTGGGCTCGATCGCCGGGCTCAGCGTTGTGGCGGTGGGGTTGGCCTGGCGGCTGGGGCAGGCCTCGCCGGGCGTCAGCCTGCTCATTGGCCTGGCCACCGGCCTGGGCTGTGGGCTTGCGAACGGGCTCTGCGTCGCGAAACTGCGTCTGCCTCCGCTGATCGTCACCCTGGCCACGATGGCGCTCTACCGCGGCCTGGCCCTGGGCCTGGGCGCCAATGCTCCGGTCAGTGACTTCCCCATGAGCTACTGCGACCTGGGCCAGGCGTACTACACCCTGCCCGGCGGGCTCCAGGTTCCCCAACAACTGCCGGTGCTGCTCGTGGTGCTCGTTTTCGCCTGGATCGCCCTGCACCGCAGCGTCGTGGGCCGGTACGTCTACGCAATCGGGCACAACGAGTGCGCCGCGTGGTTTGCCGGCGTGCCGGTGGCGCGGGTGAAGCTGGCGCTGTACGGCGTCAGCGGGCTGGTCAGCGCGCTGGCCGGCGCCATCTACCTGTCCCGCGTCGCGACCGCCAAGGCTGATGCCGGTACGCTCATGGAGCTGGATGTGATCACCATCTGCGTGCTGGGCGGGGTCAGCATCAGCGGCGGGCGCGGGGGGATACCCGGCACCATGCTCGGGCTCCTCATCGTCAGCAGCCTGGCGCGTGGCTTGACCCTCGCCCGGGTGCCCTCGGAGGACCAGAAGATTGTGCTCGGACTGGTGCTGCTCGTGGCAGCGGTTGCCTACCAACTCATCCAGCGGCGCGCAAACCGGGTCGAGCCCGCGACCGGCAGGACACCGGGCGACGGCCGCGGAACCCTCTCTCCGGAAGGGGAGTGACCACATGACCATGCAACGAGTGCTTCGCCCCTTGCTGCTGGGGTGCGTGCTGGCGATCATGGCGACAGGGTGTACCAGGACGGGTCCCCAGGAGGGCGCGCCCCCAACCTCCGCGAGTGCTGTCCCGCCCGCGACGGCCGGCGCGGGCAAGGCCCCGCCGGGCAAGATCAGCGTGCTCATGGTTCCCAAGCTCAAGGGGATCGACTACTTCAACGCCTGCGAGAGGGGCGCCAGAGAAGCGGCGCAGGCGCTGGGTGATGTCGACCTGACCTTCGACGGCCCGACCGAGGACAAGGCGGATGCCCAGAACCAGCTCATCGATGGCTACATCGCGCAGAACGTGAATGTCATCGCCGTCTCCCCCAACGACCCCGATTCCATCGCCGGCGTGCTCAAGAAGGCTCGCGACAAGGGTATCCACGTCATCACGTGGGATGCCGATGCCAACCCGGAGAAGTCCCGGCGCGAGTTCTTCATCAATCAGGCCTCCTCGGAGGCCGTGGGTCAGGCCCTGGTGGACGAGATGGCCGCGCAGAAAGGCGCCTCGGCGCAAGTGGCCATCGTCACCAGCGCGCTGACCGCCGCCAACCAGAACGCGTGGATCAAAGTCATGAAGGCACACATGGCGAGCAAGTACCCGCAGATGAGGCTGGTCTGTGAGCCCAAGCCGAGCGAGGAGAACCAGCAGCTTGCATTCCAGGTGACTCAGGACCTGCTGAAGACGTACCGTGACATCGACGGGGTCTTCGCGATCTCCTCCGTGGCCTTCCCCGGAGCCGCCGACGCCGTGCAACAGGCCAGGCTGAGCGGCAAGGTCGCCGTGGTGGGCCTCGCTACCCCCAAGCCGATGAAGCAGTGGGTGGACGCCGGAACGGTGAAGACCGTCATCCTGTGGAACCCGGTGGACCTGGGCTACGCCACGATCCAGGCCGCGAAGGCGTTGGTTGGGGGTAAGCTGGTGGCCGGGGCGACAACGCTCAGTGCGGGGCGACTGGGTGACCTGCAGGTGGCGGCCGATCAGGTGCTGCTGGGCCCGCCGATGAAGTTCACGCAGGCCAACATCGCCCAATTCGACTTCTGAACCGCGGACATACCACCCCTGCGAGACAAGCTCGCAGGGGTCCGGGGGCCTCATGGCAGGGCTGACACCCCGCGCCCGGGGGCGGCGTAGGCTGCAGTGGGGTCAGTGGATCGCGCCCGGGTAGCTCCGGAACCGCCGGAACCGGTGCCGGTGACGGATGCCTCGAACCCGGAGTCGCGACGCCCTCCATTGCCCCAAAGGACACAGTACGGCGATGGTGGCGGCCAGGGCCCGCGTCAAGCATGAATCGTCGGATATGGCCTGCAGTGCGAGACGAGCAGAAGCTGAGGTCCCGGCGGCGCGCGGTGGTCGCAGCCGTACCGTCCGCAGGACGATCGGCCCCGCGCAGCGGGGTCCCTCAGCGATAG
>CAZIWQ010000056.1:126-14501 GCA_964542355.1 uncultured Armatimonadia bacterium | reverse complement strand
TCGGGCTTCTCATGGGGGGTGTCTACCTGATGGGTGACGATTCGAAGACCCGGCGCACGTACTAAGACGACGAGCGCCTGGCTGTCATGCGCGAGAACCTGGCCAGGTACGAGTGGGCCCGGCAGTACCTCGCGAACCTGCTGGAGGGAGACGGGGAGGAGCAGCCCTATCGCTGGGGTGGGCACCGATTCTCAGTCCGACGCTGGTGCGAGCGCGACGACCAGTTCTTCTGGCAGTTGATGCCCACTACCACCGTCACCAAGATGTACCCCGCCGACCGCTATGGCATCTCCCCCCGGCATGGCACGGCGGTGCGCCAGGGGCGAGCCTTCTACCATCCGTGGAACTACGACCCCTACAACCACCCCTACAAGGTTCAGGACCCCGTGGACGGTACGTGGTACCCCTCCAACGACTTCGGCCGGGGGGACATGACCTCGGGCGATTGCCCGGACGACGGCCGCGGCATGGTCATCAACGGGGAGCGGTTCTTCCCCGTCCGCGAGTACGCCATCGGCACGTACCTGGACTGCGTCGTGCCGCTCATGGAGCGAATGTCGCAGGCGTACCTGCTCGGCGGGGACGCGGCCATCGCCCACAAGTGTGCGGTCTTGCTGGCCAGCGTCGCCCATGAGTACCCCAACAACACCGACAAGGCCGACCGCTGCCAGAAGAAGCCGTGGGGCCGCAACTCCGGCATTGTCACCGACTACATCTGGGAGACCTTCAAGCTGACCTCGATGGCCCTGACCTACGATGCCCTCTACGACGCCATCGGCGAGGACGAGGAGTTGGTGGCGTTCCTGCGGGCCCGCGGAGTGCCCGTGCAGACTCCCCGCGACGTCCGCCGGTACATTGAGGAGCGCATCTTCCGCACCGGCATGTTGGCCCTGCAGCAGCACGTGATCCACGGCAACGAGGGGCACCATCAGGAGACGGCCATGACGCTGGCGCTCGTCATGGATGACCATGGCAGCGGCACGCATCCCAACAGCCAGGAGATCGTGGACTGGTGCATGTACGGTGAAGGGGCGATGGCCTCCGTGATGTCCAACTGCCTCTTCCGCGACGGCGCCGGCTTCGAGAGCCCCGGCTACAACACCATTCGGCTCGACTTCATCTCCGCGGCCGAGAAGTTCGAGCAACTACGCAAGCTGCACCCGGACCTGTACCCGCACTCCGCCTATCCCGACATCTTCGCCCATCCCAAGGCCAGAGCCCTGTTCGACCACTTCATTGACTACGTGGTCCTGCAGCGGTTCGGGCCGTCCATCGGCGACCACGGCGGCGGCACGTTGGTGCCCAGGCACTATGACCAGTTCTGGCAGTACGCCCTGAGCCCCGCGAAGTACCTGTTCGCCTATCGGAAGTACGGCGATCCGCGCTATGCCCGCGTCTATCTCGGGAATCGCGACACGCTCCCGCCAGGGCGCCCCTTCGAGAAGTATGACGGCGAGGCGGTGTTGGCGGCCGCTCAGACCCCGGCGGCGCAGCTCGCCGAGCGAACTCGAGCCCTCGACGACTACGGGATGGCCGTCCTGCACTCCGGCCAGGGACCCCGGGCCCGGGCGCTGGTACTCAACTACTCCAACCACTTCCAGCATTGCCAGTTCGACAGGCTCAACCTCGGCCTGTACTACCAGTACACCGACCACCTCCCTGACCTGGGCTACCCCTTCACCTGGGAGTACCGCCAATGGGACTCCGAGCTCTTCACCCACAACACCGTGGTCGTGGACGAGTGCCCGGGCAAGTACGTCTGCCCGCTCGGGCGCTGCCATCTGCTTGCCGAGGAGGGGCCGCTGCACGTGGTCACGGCCGCCCATGACCCCTACATGCACGATGTGAAGTACAACCCCGGCGTGCCCCCCGTCACCCTGTATGAGCGTACCGGTGTCCTGGTGGATGTCTCGCCCGAGGACTACTACGTCGTGGATCTCTTCGCGGTAGCGGGCGGGGAGCAGCACGACCAGAGCTGGCATGGCGGCCTGTGTCCGATGGAGAGGCCGCCGCTGGTGTGGCAAGCGCAGCCGCGGGGGACCGTGGCGGGGTTGGAAGTGGCGCAGTTCGCCAAGTACCGCGATCGCTTCGGGAGGGAGCAGAGCGGTCCGCTCTCCTTCCTCACTAACGTCAACCGCACTTCAGCCGAGGCGCCGGCCCGGTTCACCTGGAAGATGGGCCTGGACTATGACGCGAGGCTGCGCCTGACCATCGTGCCACTGGACGGGCCGGTCGAGCTCATCTTGAGCAGTGGCCGCAGCCCCGCCCGGCCGCCGGACTTTGCGCTGCAATACCTCTTCGTCCGGCGAACCGGAGCGCCGGGGCTACAGTCACGCTTCCTGACAGTCATCGACACCCGACCGGGCCCCGAGCCCACGGTCCGCGAGGTCGAGGTCCTCGAGCGGGAGCCCCTCACCCTCCGCATCACTCACACCCAGGGCGTTGACCAGGTGGTACTCAACGTGCCGATGCCCACGGGCGGGCCCTTTGCCCCGCGCGAGTTGGGGCTGTCACTCACGCGGGGGGGCAGGACGTGGCAGGTCGGCCGCGTTCCCGGACAGATCGCTCCGGGCTACCAGCGTGGCACGATCACCGCCTGTGACTACGAGCGCAACGTCGTCACCGTGGAAGGCCTCCGGGAGGACGGGCTTGCCGGCAGGTTCGTGCGCCTGTACACCGACCACCGCTCCAGTCTCTACCGCATCCTGCAGGCCGAGGGCGTGGGGGCGACACGGGCCAAGCTGAGCCTTGACCAGACACCCTTCCTGTTTGAGGTGCAGATCACGGACTCCCAGGCCGGGAAGGTCATCAACTCCCTCCCCATCAATGCCTTCACGGAGAAGGAGGATGAGGACGGCCGGCTCCGGCCCTGGCGCAACTGGAACCGCGATGCAGTCCTCGTCAGCGAAGACGGCAAGCACATGCGGCGGATCGAGGGCCTCGCCGGGGGGACGAGCATCCATCTGGCGGGGGCGCCGCCCGCCGATCAGTTGCGTGAGGAGTTTGCCGACGCCAACGGTGACGGCCGGATCATGGCGCGGGTCTATGACTACGGCGTCGGCGCCGGTGTGGAAGTGGCTCAGACCAGTGCCCGTCAGCAGTAGGGCCGGAGGGTGCTGCCAACGGCCGTGGCATGCGAGTGGGGGGCCGGACCCCGCCGACCGGGACGGTCGCCGCGTAGGTCGAGCGTCTCGATGCCGCTGTTTTTTGCGTCGTTCCGCCTGCCTGTCATCCTGAGCCAGGACCGCGCAGCGGTCCGCCAGCGAAGGATCAGCATCAGCCGAAGGCGTTTGTATGCGGAATGTGATCCTTCGTCGCTGCGGCTTCTGCGAAGCCGCATGCGCTCCTCAGGATGACAGTGACCAGCAGGTGCGGTTCGTGCGTCCGCCGACGGGCTGGCCAAGAAACAGCGCCGTCGTCTCGGTCGACACACCCCCGCCGACCGGGACGGTCGGCCGACATGTGGCCGGGGCAACGGCGCGCCAGGCGGGAGAAGTTGTTGCAGGACGCCCCCGGGCCCGTGGCGAAGGAACCACAGATGCTCGTAGCTCGGCGGCATCACTGCCCCGGCATTACGCGTATTGGAGGCCTACCATGCGACGCGGTTTCACACTGATCGAGCTGCTCGTGGTCATTGCCATCATCGCCATTCTGGCGGCCATCCTCTTTCCGGTCTTCGCCCGGGCCCGTGAGAAGGCGCGGCAGACGAGCTGCCTGTCGAACCTGAAGCAACTCGCCCTCGCCGAGATGGCCTATGAGCATGACTACGACGAGAAGACGGGCTGCTACTGCGACACCATCGGCAGCAGCGCGAGTGCGCGCGCAAGCTGGCTGGACATGCTGCTGCCCTATACCAAGAACTCACAGGTGTTCGAGTGCCCCAGCTCACAAGCGCGCTGGCGTACGGTCTATGCTCAGAACGTGGCACACGGCGGTTCGTACGGCGTGAACATCACGCTGGTCGGTCCCGCTTCCGCAGGCTACAACTACCTGTACGGCTACCGCGCGATCGCCCAGTTCCCCTGTCCGGCGGAGACGCTCCTGTTCACGGAATGCGACGGCGACCCCTACGTGCGCAACAACGGTACCATCGAGTACGTAACGGTGCGGCATAACGAGGGGGACAACGTGGCGTTCTTTGACGGGCACGCCAAGTGGCTGAGCTACTCCGCGTTGAGCAGTAGCACTCTGCGGGCGACGCTGTGGCGGGGCGGATTGTAGGGCGCGTGGGGTCAGGACCGGGGCAGATAGCGCCGCTCCAGCTCGCGAAACTCGCCGAAGCCGACCAGTTGCTTGAACTCGTCGAAGGCGATCACTAAGTCGGTGCGCCCCTCGGCCAGGTGACCGCCGCGAATGGCCTCCAGGTAGTCGATCATGCCCCGCATCGCCGCAAACAGCGGCCCCACCGGCAGGCTGACGCGAGCTACGCCCATGTCGCGAAGCTTGTCGATGGCGACCAGGGGGGTCTTCCCGCCGACCACCGCGTCCATCAGGTTGATGCTGACCGGGGCCTGCACCTCGCGCACCACACGGGCGATCTGCTCCTCCGACTGTGGCGCCTCCACGAAGATCAGGTCGGCCCCCGCCTCGGCGTAGGCGTTGCCACGGGCGATGGCCTCCTCGACGCCGGCCACGGCGATGGCATCGGTCCGGGCGTTGATGACGAAGTCCGGGTCAAGCTGGTCCCGGACGTCGGCGCATGCTCTCACCTTCAAGGCCATCTCCTCGATCCCAATGATCTGCTTCCCCTCGAGATGGCCGCAGCGCTTGGGGTACACCTGGTCCTCGATGTTCATGCCCGCGGCCCCGATGCTAATGAACCGGCGGGTGGCGTGCATGGCATTGATGGCGTTGCCATAGCCGGTGTCGCCGTCCACCATGACGGGGATATCCACGGCGTCAATGATGTTCTTGCTGAAGCTGAGCACTTCCTCCAGGCCGATGAACCCCATGTCGGGCAGGCCGAGGTAGGTGGCCGCCAGGCCGAAGCCGCTGACCTGCAGGGCCTCGAAGCCGGCCCGCTGGATCAGTCGCGCCGACATGGCGTCGTGCGCCCCGGGGCATACCAGGGCCTGCCGCCGGCCGATCAGTTGCTTGAGCAGCGTGCTGTGCTTCATGATCTCACTCCTGGCAGAGGAAGCGGCCGTGCGTCTTGAGATAGGGCACCAGTCCACCGGCCTGCAGGATGGCGGTCATCACCGGGGCCAGCGGCTCGACGGGGATCTGCTGTCCGGTCGTCAGGTTGCGGATCTGCTGACCGGGCAGGTCCACCTCGATGGTGTCGCCCCGGGCGATGCGGTCGGTATCGCACACGAGAGCCGGCAGGCCGACGTTGATGGCATTGCGGAAGAAGATCCGGGCGAATGACTTGGCCAGCACGGCGGCGATGCCGGCGTGTTTGAGCGCCAGCGGGGCCTGCTCGCGCGAGGAGCCGCAGCCGAAGTTCTCCCCCGCGATCACGCAGTCGCCGGGCTTGACCCGCGCCGCTAGATCAGGGTCGAGATCCTCGAACAGGTGGGCCGCGAGTGCCTGGTAGTCAAGGGTCTTCGTGTACTTGCCGGCAATGATGTAGTCGGTGTTGATGTCATCCCCGAGCTTGTGCACGGCTCCGGTGGCGAGGGGAGCGGTCATCCGCAGCACTCCTTGGCCGGCCCGGCCGGGGGCGGGGCAATGCAGCCGGCGATGGCCGACGCGGCGCAGGTGGCCGGGGAGGCCAGGTAGATGCCGGCGCGGCGGTTGCCCATGCGGCCCTTGAAGTTGCGGTTGGCGGTGGAGATCACGGTCTCACCGTCGGCGGGGACGCCGAGATGAGTGCCGGGGCAGGGGCCGCAGCCGGGCGGGAGGATGCTGGCCCCCGCCTGCACCAGCGTTGCCAGGAGGCCCTCGCGGTCCGCGGCCAGCCAGATGTCGCGCGAGGCCGGACAGACCAGCAGCCGACAGCCGGCGTGCACATGGTGACCGGCGAGAATCGCGGCGGCGACCCGCAGGTCCTCCAGACGACCGTTCGTGCAGGTGCCAAGGTAGACCTGGTGGACGGGCGTGCCCGCGACCTGGCTGACGGGCGCGACGTTCTCCACCGCGTGGGGGCAACTAACCTGGGGCTCCAGCGCCGTGGCGTCAACCTCGAGGACGGAGCAGAAGGCCGCGTCCGGGTCGCTGTGCACCGGTGCGGGCGGCCGGTCGGTGCGGCCCTGCAGATAGGTCGTGGTGGTCTCGTCGGCGGCCATCATCCCGGCCTTGGCACCGCACTCGATGCTCATGTTGCACATCGTCAGCCGCTCGGACATGCCCATGGCCGCGACAGCCTCGCCGGTGAACTCCAGCGCCAGGTAGTCGGCGCCGGCGGCGCCGATCCGGCCGATGGTGTGGAGCATCAAGTCCTTCGCATACACCCCGGGGGAAAGCCGGCCGTGGTAGACCAGCTTCATGGTCGCAGGCACCTTCAGCCACAGCCGACCGGTCAGCAGGACACCCGCCATGTCGGTCGAGCCGATGCCGATGGCCATCGCGTTGAGCGCACCCCAGGTACAGGTGTGCGAGTCGGTGCCCACGGACAGGTCGCCGGGAAGCACGAGGCCCCGCTCGACGACTAGCTGGTGGCAGACCCCCTCGCCGACACCATAGAGCCGGATGCCCTGCCTGGCGGCGAACTCAGCCAGCAGTGCGTGCAGGCCGCTGACGGTCTCGTTGGGGCTGGGAGTGGCATGGTCGAGCACCAGCGCCACCTTCGCCGGGTCCCAGACTCGCGGGGCCCCGAGCTCCTCAAACACCCGGATGGCGAGGGGGCCGGTGGCATCGTGGCTCATGGCGAGGTCCACGCCAACGATCGCAAAGTCACCCGCAGAGACCGGGTGGCCACAGTGTGCCGCGATGATCTTCTCGGCGATGGTCTGACTCATGATCCTCCGCAATGCGCTGATCCGTCTCGCCCGCCGGCGCCCGCTCAGGCGTTGGTGCGCAGCAGGTCGACCAGCTCGGTGATGTTGTCGAGCTCCTCGAGATGCTCCACTGCGTGCACGATGGCGTCGAGCCGGCCCTCGTCAGCCATGACCTTCCCACCCAGCGTCCTGAACTTCCACAGCAGCTCCTCGCGGGTGAAGGGGTTCTGCGGGTGCCCCTTGGGGTAGGTCTCGGTGGTGTGGTAGGTCCGGCCGTCACTCAGCTCCACGTCGATCTTGACGGTGTAGCGCAGCGCCCGGGGCAGGTTCTCGATCTCCTCGTCGGCGACCACTTCCACTTTGCGCGCGAGGTCGAGGATGCGAGGGTCACGCAGCTTCGCCTCGGTGAACTGGTCCACGAACGCGTTGCCCTCCAGGACGGTGACGGCGCACACATAGGGGTGGCTGATCTGCGCGGAGACGACGCTGGTGAGCGCGTCGACCGGCACGGCGTACTTCTGCGTGATGGAGGTGGTGTAGCAGGTGATCTTGGCGATGCTGTCGCCGGTGATCTCCGGGTGCTCGGCCATGAGTCGCTTGAGCCCGCCGATGGTCGTATGCTTGCTGCGGCAGGTGGAGTAGAACTTCAGGCCGATGCCCATGAGCTCCCAGCGGGTGCCGAGCTCGCCGACGACGCGTTCGCGGTCGTAGACGCCATCGGTGAAGCAGTGGTAGAAGCCGCCGAACTCGTTCTCGAACACGTCGGTGATGCCGGTGAAGCCCTGCTGCGCGAGCAGGCCGCCGAGGATGGCGCCCTCGGAGGAGCGCGAGGGCACGACGCGCTTGGCCATGGCGCCGAACTGCACGGCCTGCAGTCCGCCGGCCCAGTTGCCGGCGATGCCCAGGGCGTCGGTCATCTGCTCGGGGGTCAGGCCGAGCAGCTTGCCGACCGCCGCGGCGGAGCCGGCCCAGCAGGTGCTGCCGGTATTGTTGAAGCCCTGGTGGGCCAGCTCGGTGCCCACCGGTGCGGCCACCCGGCAGGACAGCTCGTACGCCAGGGCGGCGGCGGTGAGGAACTGCCGGCCGGAGACAGCCCCCAGCATCTCGGCAAAGCCGGTGACGCACCCCAACACGCCGGTGGAGACGTGGATGATGCCGTCGGTGTGGGTGTCATCCAGCTCGAACGAGTTGATGGCCGACCCGTTGAGCATCATCGCGGCGGTGACGGAGGTCTTGGTGGGCGTGCCCCAGATCGAGGCCTCGCAGCGGTCGGTGCGCGCCGTCAGGACCTGGCGGAAGATCTGCATCCACGGCGTCGTTGACCCGAACAACCCGACGCCGTAGCAGTCCAGCAGCACGCGCTTCAGATGCGCGAGCACCTCCGCCGGGATGTCCTCGTACTGCAGGTCCACCGCGAACTGTGACAGCTCCTGGCTCATCGTCTGGCTCATGCGTTCTCGCTCCATTCGGCGGGCATGCTTCACTACTTCGCTTCATCCGGCACAGCGGCGAGCCGGTCGGTGAAGTGGCGGATGTTGTCGCACCGCTCGAGGGCCATCGCCAGCTCCATGACCTGCGCAGTGTGGTCGGGGGTGAGTATGCCCCGGGTGATGTCGGCGAACTTGGCCCGCAGTTGGTCGTCGCTCATCGGGTTGTGGGGGTCGCCCAGGGCATAGTCGACGCGGGCGGAGAAGGTGTCGCCGGCGACGGTCGTGATCTCCACGATCATGGGCCGGGGGTCGGGATAGGATTTCTGCAGCTCGGGGTCCAGCTCGATCGTGATCTTGCGCGCCAGTGCGCGGATCGGCGGCGCGGAGATGGCCTCCGGCGTGTACTCGCTCAGCCCCGCCCGGCGGTTGACCAGCAGACAGGCGATCCCGTGCTGGATGCTGGTGCGAGCATGGAGCGGAGTGAGGAACTCGGGGATGTCGGAGCCCTGTTTGGCGTTGCGGTGCGTCCTGACGCAGACCGCGGCGACTTCCTCAGGCGCGAGCGGATGCTCGGCCAGAATCTTCGCGGTGCACTCGATGGCGTAGTGGACATAGCGGCAGGAGCAATACGGCTTGAAGTAGGTGCTCAGGAAGCGCCACGCGTCACCAAGGTCGGCCGCGATGCTGTCCGGGTCGGCCTCGTCGGCGAAGCAGTGGCAGAAGCCGAGCCGGCCCTCGATGACCTGCTCCGGCCCGGTGAAGCCGTCGCGCGCCAGCAGGGCGGCCAGGATGCCGTTGCGAGCGGCATTCCCCGGGTGGAGGTGCTTGACCACCGAGCCGTCGACCTCGTACTGGTTGATGCCGGAGGCGAGGCTGCCGGCCAGCCCCAGCGCGTGGACCAGTTGATCCTCGGAGAGCCCCAGCAGGCGACCGGCGACGGTAGTGGTGCCGAAATGCCCGATGGTGCCGGTCGGGTGAAAGCCCCGCAGGTAGTGGGAGGGGTTGATGGCCGTGCCGATGCGCAACGACACCTCGTAGCCCATGGCGATGGCGCATAGCACCTGCGGGCCGGTGCCGGCGAGTTGCTCCCCCAGCGCGAGCGCGGTGGGGACGATGGAGGCGCCGGGGTGATAGGTGGCGTGTTTGGAGCCGTCGTCAAGCTCCAGGGCGTGCGCCATCACCCCGTTGGCGAGGGCCGCAGTCATCGCCGACCGGCGCATGCCGGAGCCGATGACCACGGCCTCGTCCGGCTCGACGAAGTGGCGCACGGCGGCCTTGATCATCTGCGCGGAGTCGGCGTGACGGGACCCGGCGAGCGCGGCGCCGGTGGTGTCCAGCAGGCAGCGTTTGGCCTGATGGATGACTTCCGCGGGCAGGTCGTCGTAGCCGGTGGCGAGGGCGAAGCGGGCCAGTTGACGGCTGAGGCTGGTCACCGGTCAGTCCTCCCAGGGCACCGTGAGCGCGAACAGCGGAGCATACTGCTGGCAGCCGTAGACGTCGGTCTCGCCCGGCCCACCGCTGGGCTCGCGCCGCCGCAGGTTGGCCTTGATCCCCATGCCCGCGTCGTAGTACAGGAAGTCCAGCACCTGATCGGGGGCCACGGCATAGGCGTCGGCGATGGCCCCGGCGGTGACGGCCCCGCTCGCCTTGACCTTCTCATACACCTCGCGGTCGGCGAAGATGATCTCCAGGGTGATCATGAAGCTGCCCGCGTTCTTGCTGCGGATCGTGCGGGCCAGGTCACAGATACTGCGGGTTGTCATGGTCCGACCAGCCTCCTGAAGAGCTCGATCAGATCGGTGTAGCGAGCACTGGGCAGCGGCGCTCTGACGCTGATCTGCCAGATCCCCTCCACCAGGTCCGGGCGGTAGTAGGGTGCGAGCATCGCGGCGTGCTTGAGCATCAGCTCGTCATCGCTGACCGGTGTCTCCGGCTCACCCCGGGCCAGTGGCACGGACTTCGCGAAGCGGCGGCCGTCGTGACATGTGACGGTCATCGCGCAGCCGCGCTCCTCGGGGTAGACGGCGTCCATCCGCTCGTCAACCGCGATCGCCACCTTCTCCGCCAGCTCGCGCAGCCGCGCGTCTCGCAGGCGCTCCGGGGTGTAGTCCTGCAGGGTCACATTGCCGGTCAGCAGAGCGATCGCGACGGCGAAGGGCAGGCTGAACAGCGCCTCCTCCGGGGTTGCGGGGCAGATGATCTGACCGACCTCGGCATAGCCCAGCGAGTACGTGCGGACGTCGATCGCGGCAATGTCGGCGGGAGTGCAGGCCAGTTGCGCGCGGGCCTCGCGCGCCAGGTCGATGGCGGCATGGCAGTGCTGGCAGGTGGGATACAACTTGATGTAGTTGCACATGATCTCCCAGCGGCTACCCAGGTCGCCCGTCAGGGCTGCCGGCGAGTACTCGCCGCCGCACATCGCCTTCAGCCAGCCATGCGGCCCCTCGTAGATGGTGCGGGGGCTGGCGGCGCCGCGCCGGACCAGGTCCGCCGCGAGCACGCCGGCCAGCGCCGCCTTGCCGGGCTGGACGACCTTGATGCCCGGATGGTCGTGGAGCATCTCCTGCAGCCCCGCACTCTGCAGCCCGCCGAGCGAGAGGGCGTAGGCCGTCTGCTCCGGGGTGAGGCGCAGGAGCGCGGCGCACGCGGCCGCCGCACCGATCGATCCACAGGTGCCGGTGGAATGGAAGCCCCGCTTCAGGTGTTCCGGGTTGATGGCCCGGGCCGACCGCAGCATCGCGTCATAGCCGATCGCGATGGCGGCCAGCAGGTCGGCGAAGGAGCAGCCCTCGCGCTCGGCCACCGCCAGCGCGGCCGGCACGACTGCCACCGCCGGGTGGGAGGTGCCCCAGCGATGGCCGTCATCGAGCTCGACCGAGTGTGCCAGCGCGCCCATCGCCAGCGCGGCGTTGAGGGCCGGCAGCTTCCGGTCCAGGCCCAGGACGGTGGCCTCCGGGGCCCCGCCCAGGTCGGTCAGGTACTGCCCGATGATGCGGGCGGTCCGCCCTTCGCGATAGCCGACCGCGAGGTTGGCGAGGGTGTCGGCCACCACACGGCGACTGCGGGCCACCACCGGGTCCGGCAGCGTCTCGGGGCGCACGCGCGCATAGAACTCCGCCAGCTTCCCGGCCACCGTCTGCTCGGGCGGTGCCATGTCGCAGCTACTCCTGTCCGCCCACGGTCTCGAACCGGTAGCGGAAGATGCGCTCGTCGAGTGGGTCGTCCAGCGCCAGCAGGTGGTCGACCGTCCAGCGGTAGCACTTGCTCCGGGGGTAGAGCGGCTCGTCGGTGATCAGGGCGACGGAGCCGCCGGAGGAGTTCATCTGGCCGGGGTAGCTCATGTAGAAGAAGCGGAACTTGGCGCACTTGGCGACCGAGGTGGCCAGCTCGAGGTCGGGCGACACCACCTCGATGACGATCGCGACCTCGTGGCTGGAGGTCTGGGCGACCGGCTCATACTCGCGCATGATCGCGTCGGCCCCGTACCGGTGGAAGTACAGTTGGTACTGCTCATCGCGGTGCGCACCGATGATGTCGGAGACCTTGCGGCGGGTGTCGGCGCAGATCTGATCCAGGTGCCGGATGGCGCGTGTGTCACGGATCCCGACGAGATGGTAGACGCGATGGCCGACCTCACCGGCGCCCTCGAGCTTGACCTTGTACGAGCCGTCCTCCGAGGGCACGAACACGCTGTCGTACACACGGCAGATGCGGTCGGTCTCCGCCTCGTAGCGACTGTGGTGCATGTCGAGGATGCCGCCCGGCAGGCCCTGGATGTAGGGATTAGTGCGCTCGTACATCGAGTGGGCCGCCACACTGTGGGGGGTTGCCGCCTGGGCGGGGTGCAGCGGCTCGATCGTGAAGTAGTCCTCAGTCACGGTGGCCACGATCGACTCTTTCACCATCTGCGGCCAGCAGACCAGTGACGCGCATTCGGCCGCCTTCCCCATGTGCAAACTGACACCGCGAGGGAAGCCGCAGTGGATGGGGTACGCGGCCAGCACGGCATCATCGCAGGCGCGTCCGGCAATGATGACCTCCGCGCCCTGCTCCAGGGCATGGATGATCTGCTCCACGCCCATGCTGGCGGTTACGTTCGTGGTCTGGTCGAGCACTTCATCGGTGAGCTCGTACGGCGCTCCGAGAGGTTCGCAGTCCCCCCGTGCGACGCGCCGCTTCAGCTCCTCGCGGTCGACCTGCGAGTAGATGACGCCCAGCTTGAACGGCGCCAGGTGGTGCTCCGCGGCAACCTGGCGGATGATCTCCACATAGCGGTCGACCTTGCTGTCGGTGCCGGTGGTGCTGCAGGAGCCGACGATCATGGGGGCGTGCTTCTCGCGGGCCGCCAGCAGCGTGATCTCCAGGTCGTGACGCTCCCACTCGATGGGGTTGTGGGGATCGTCGGAGCCGAGGAAGGTCGGGCCGACATCCGCGCTCCCGGCGTCGGCGGCAAAGCAGTTGATGTCGCGCTTGACCCCCTCGTAGAAGGTGCCCTTCTCGATGATGTTGTCGCCGAGGTTGCCGGTGGATACCAGCAGCGAGACCTTGTCCACGACGCGTCACCCTTCCTGCAGCAATGCGGCTGCCGCTTGCGGCCCGGCGGATGGTCCCGGGGGCCACCAGCGGCAGTTGATGAGCCGGCAGTATAGGGGTGGGATTCCCCGTCCGTCCCACTCCTCCTCCCCGCCTGCTCCGGCGTCCGGGGGTACTCCCAGCCCCGCGGCGCGGCCTACCGCAAGCTCACGGACTCCAGCATCGCCCAGCCGGATGCCACAAACTGCGACAGCGTCCGCTGAGTGAGACCGTACGCGATGAAGTCCTGCGGACCCATTCCATCCGGCTCGTAGGCCCGGACGAACTCGGGGAGGGTCAGGAGGCGCGCGATCGTCTCCGGCGCAACCTCGGCATCGATGCCACTCTCACGCGGGAGATCGGCGGTGGCGAGCATCTCCTGGATCTTCGGATGGATGGACATCGTGAGCTCCCCCCCTGCCAGAGCGGTCAGGTGGTATGGCCCTCGGAACGCGGCAACCAGGAGTCTGGGTTCATAACCCCGCTCCTGGTAGAGCCTGTACGCACGCTTGGCGACGGCGAGCCCGGCTTGACGGATGTCGGCCTCGGTCACGGCAGACTGGCGGTCGAGGGCAACATCCCTCAGGTAGTCATCGACCCGACCCATCATGAGCACGGAGAAGCAGCGCGGCGGAGTCTT
The DNA here is from genome assembly GCA_964542355.1 of uncultured Armatimonadia bacterium. Lineage (GTDB taxonomy): Bacteria > Armatimonadota > Zipacnadia > Zipacnadales > JABUFB01 > CAZIWQ01. Next base: position 981 of record CAZIWQ010000056.1, on the reverse strand, counting down.
CCCCCCACGCTCTGCTCGCCGGGCGCCGAGGCGGTAGCGCTCCGCGATGGCGATGGTCTGAGCAACGGTGAAGCTGATGGTGACGGTGCACGAGATGCCCTCGGCGACGCAGTCCTCCAGCACATCCAGCCCGGCCGCGGTGGCTGGAAGCTTGATGGTGATGTTCGGCGCCCACTGGCTGAAGCGCTGAGCCATCGCGAGCATTGAGCCCCTGTCGCCGGCTCGCGAGGGGTTCACCTGGGCGCACACATACCCCTCTCTTCCCCCCGTCTCGTCGTAGACGGGTGTGAGCGTCTCCGCCGCCCTCCCAACAACGCACCCGATCAGTGCTTCCGCCTGCTCTTCTTTCGGCAGGCTGCCGGGCACAGCCGACAGCGCGGCCGCCCACCCCTCCGGGTTGGAGCGCAGGGCCTGATGGGTGAGCACCGGGTTCGTGGTTACTCCGCACGCGCCCCACGCGAGCCCGCGTCTCAGCTCTGTGGGGTCAGCCGAATCATGCCACCAGGTAGTGGGCGTGTTCGCAGCCAGCCAGTTGAGGTATCCGTGCTCGTCGGTCATCGGTGTCTCCTGTGCCATTCGTGCATTGCCGGTCGTGATTCTCCTGGTGAGGGGCACCCGTCCCACGAGACTGAGGGGACGCTGCACCTGGCCCAAGGCTGTCGGCCTTTCAGCTCGGCGTGGGGCCCGGTCCCTCGATGCAGGACACCCCTCGCCTCCGCATGTGCACACCCCCACCAGCAACCCACCAACCGAGCCGCGCACGTCAGTAAGCGGGCCGTTGCTGTCCGCCGTCAACGGGCGAAGCACGCCCGGCGCCGCGCCGCGGCGCCAGGGCCGTCTCGGGAGCGCCGTCTG
>CAZIWQ010000056.1:0-116 GCA_964542355.1 uncultured Armatimonadia bacterium | reverse complement strand
CCCCGCGATGCGGGGTCGACGACGGCAGACGAGAAGGAAGGGTGTGGGGGCGCCGCCTCTAGCTGACTCAGTCTCGTTCACCTGCCAGACAAGCTGGCAGGGGTCCACGGCACTTC
>CAZIWQ010000055.1:0-14503 GCA_964542355.1 uncultured Armatimonadia bacterium | reverse complement strand
GATTATGAAACGTACCTGCGCCGGCTCGCGGAACTGCAGCAAACGCCGCCGCTCCTGCGACTGGCGCTCAGCGACGGCGCCCTGGGCCCGGCGCAGGCCCGGCGCGCCGGTGTCGACGACGATCCGCGCCCCGGTCTCCGCGTCCTCCAGCTCAATCAGCCCACCGCCGGCGAGGTCCCGCTCACGCGGGTCGGTGAGCTCCACGGCAATCACGTCGTGGCGCCGGCGGGCGATCGTGAGGGCATCGAGGTAGCCCTCGTCGCGGAAGTCGGAAACGACGAAGATCACTGCGCGGCGCGTGAGGGCGGTTGCGATGAACTCGAGCGCGGCACGCAGGTTGGTGCCGTGCCGGCGGCGCTCGAAGTAGAGCACCTCGCGGATGACACGCAGGACCTGGCGGCGGCCCTTCTTGGGGGGCAGGAACAACTCGACGCCGTCCGTGAACATCACGAGGCCGACCTTGTCGCTGTTCTTGATGGCGGAGAAGGCGAGCAGGGCGCACACCTCGGCCGCGGCCTCCGCCTTGGTGCGCCGCTGCGAGCCGAAGTCCACGCTGGCGCTGGCGTCGACCACGAGCGCCACCGTCAGCTCGCGCTCCTCCACAAAGCTCTTCACGTGGGGGGAGCCGGTGCGGGCCGTCACGTTCCAGTCGATGCTGCGGATGTCGTCGCCGGCGACATAGGGCCGCACCTCGTCGAACTCGAGGCCCAGTCCCTTGAACACCGAATGGTAGCCGCCGGCGAAGAAGTCGTCCGACAGGCGGTCGGTGCGGATCTCGATGTGGCGCACGTTGCGCAGAAGCTCTTGCTGGTCGGGCATAGGAACCTACACGGGCGCTCAGGGTGACACTTCTGCCGCCTGGCACGAGAAGCCGCGGCGGCGCCGTTCCGGGCGACTCACGGGATCTCGACGGTCTTGAGCACGCGGGCGATGATGTCCTCCGAAGTGAGGCCTTCCGCCTCGGCCTCGTAGGACAACAGGATGCGATGGCGCAGCACGTCGGGCACGAGACTGATCACATCGTCAGGTACCACGTAGCCGCGCCCCTGAACGAAGGCGAAGGCCTTGGCGGCCAGGGTGAGGTAGATGCTGGCGCGTGGTGACGCGCCGTACTCGATCAGGGCCTTGCAGCCCTCGAGCGACTGCGCACTGGCCTCCCACGCGCGGCGCTGCTCCTCGGTGAGGTCGTTGCGGTCTCGCAGCCGGGCGCGGGAGGCCTGGGCCGCCGCGTGCGGATCCCGGGTGGCGCACACCAGGTCGACGATGTAGTGCTCGATCTTCTCGTCCATGTAGATGTCATGCACCACATCGCGCGCCCGCAAGATGTCCTCCGGGGTGCAGACGACCGCGGGCTCCGGCCCGTGCTTGGTGGCCCAGCGGCGCAGGATCCCGAGCTCGTCGTCCTTCCCCGGATAGTCGACCTTCAGCTTGAGCATGAAGCGGTCGACCTGCGCCTCGGGCAGTGGATAGGTGCCCTCCTGCTCGATCGGGTTCTGGGTCGCGAGCACCAGGAACGGCTCCTCCAGAAGGAACGTCTCCCCGCCAATTGTCACCTGGCGCTCCTGCATGGCCTCGAGCAGCGCGCTCTGGACCTTGGCCGGGGCCCGATTGATCTCATCGGCCAGGATCAGGTTCGAGAAGATCGGGCCCTTCTTCACGAAGAAGTCCCGCGTCCGCTCGTCGTAGACCATCGTGCCGATGATGTCGGCGGGGAGCAGATCAGGCGTGAACTGGAGCCGCTGGAACCCGGTGTCGATGGCGCGCGCCAGCGTGCGGACGGCCAGCGTCTTGGCCAGGCCCGGCACACCCTCGAGCAGCACGTGGCCGTTGGCGAGCAGAGCGACAATCAGCCGCTCGATCAGTGTCTGCTGCCCGACGATGACGCGTGCCATCTCGTCGCGTAGCCGGCCGACAAACGCCGACTCACGCTGGATGCGTTCCGTGAGTTCAGTGATCTGGGAGTCCACTACGCTAGCCTCGCTCTTAGGTAATGTGCATGCCGCAGTCGACATGGATGGTCTCGCCGGTGATCCCGCTGGCCATGTCGCTGAGCAGGAATACGGCGGCGTTGCCGACCTCGGCGGGCTGGACGTTGCGGTGCAGCGGGGCGCAGGTCTCCGTACCCCGCAGCAGGCTGGTGAACTGCGGAATGCCGCGGGCCGCCGGGGTGCTGATCGGGCCGGATGACACTGCGTTGCAGCGGATGTTCTGCGGGCCGAGCTCGGAGGCCAGGTAGCGGACGATGCACTCCAGCGCCGCCTTCGCCGGCCCCATCGGGCCGTAGACCGGCACCACACGCTGGCTGGCGATGTAGGTCATTGCCAGAATGCTGCCGCCGTCCGTCATCAGTGGCGCCGCCTCCCGTGAGAGCGCCGCCAATGAGTAGGCGCTGATGTCGTTCATGAGCGCGAAGCCCTGGCGGCTCGTCCCGACCATCCCCGCCTGCATGTCATCGAACGGCGCGAACGCGACGCTATGCACCAGGAAATCGAGACTCCCCCACTCGCGACTGAGGGTCTGGTACAGCGCCTGGATCTCCTCATCACTGGTGACATCACACGGCAAGGTGAGTGCGCCGCCGAGCTCCTGAGATAGGTGCTCGGCCCGCTCCTGCTCGGCTTCGCCACGGTAGCTCAGACACAGCGTCGCGCCGTGTTCGCTCGCCGCGCGGGCAATTGCCCACCCGATGGTGCGGGCGCTCCGGATCCCGAAGACAGCGCCCTTCTTCCCCTCTAGCAGCATGGTGATTGGCTCCAATCGTGTCGGAGGCACCCCCGCGCGGCTCCGCGTCGCACCACGGTACACCTGCCGGTGGGCCGGCCGCAGCCGGCGACAGATGACTCGTGAGTGAGCGCGCAACGCGGCGGTGTGTCGGTGCCGGGACACACTCGTTCGTCACCGCAGCGCCCACCCGTGTGCAGACGACCGGTGCGGTGGCACACAACAACTCGCCGACACGACGGCTGCCGACGACAGAGCAGCTCTGCGGGAGGCGCGCGGACAGTCGCGCCCGGGCGACACCTCCCGGCAATCGGCAAAGGCAGCGGCTCGTGGCAGAGCCGCTGCCTTTGGCTAACAAAACAACCAACGTGCCGTTGGTGGTTCCCGCGCCGCAGCGCTACGGCTGTGCCGGCGGGGGCGTTGGCGCTGCATCCTTGCGGGCGCGTCGCCGCTTGCGCACCGCCCAGATCACAATCCACAGCGGCACCCAGAATACCCAGCCGAGGAGGACGACATAGATCGCCACCGTTAGCAGGTTCTGGAGCAGTCGGCCCAGGGCGCGCAGGGCGCTGCGCACGTGGTAGGAGACGTCGTAGGTCTCCGCCTCGGGGACCGCCGCGGTGCCCTTCTCATGGAGCTGGACCGTAATCGTCGACAGGTCCACCTGCTCCTTCATCACTCGCAGTTGTCCCTGGAGCCGCTCGATGGCCCCGCGCACTTCCGCGAGCTTGGTCTCGACGGTGATGACGTCGGCGAGCTTGCCGCCGCGGTCGAAGAGCGCGACGATCACCTGCTCCTCCCGCTGGGCGTTGCGCAGACGGGCGTCGAGGTCGACATACTCCGCAGTGACGTCCTGGACATTGGTGTTCAGGGTCTGAAGCTTGCCCAGCTCGCGGAGCTTGGCCACGACCTCATCAAACCTGGCGACGGGCACGCGCACGACGATGCTGCCGGTCTGGCTGCCATCGGCAGCGCGCTGGAGCGTGGTGTTGCCGCCGAAGCCGCCGACCGCGCGGGCGATCGCTTCGGCGTTCTTCATGGCCTGGGGGACGTCCTTGAGCTCGACGAGCCAGAGCTCCGCGGTGCGGATCAGCTTGCGGTCCGCGGCGGCCTGGGGCACCTCGGACTGCGCGGCGGTCTTGGCGAGCTGGGCCACGCCCTCCGGCTCGCCGCGGCCGGCCTCCCCCGCCGGCGGTCCGCTGAAGTCGGCGGTGGGCGGCGTGCCGGGTGGCGACGGGGGCGGAGCGGACGGAGGGGTCATCGCCGGTCCCTGGGACATCTGCTTCCCACACCCGCCGAGCACGACCAGCAGCAGCCCGGTGAGGGCCACGAGCACGATGAGCCGACCTGCGGTTCGGCGACACACCAGCAAGCGGGAACGGGTCATGATCGGCGCCGCCTGACCTCGCAGCCCCATCCACTGCGCCCCGGGGCAGCCGGGCCCGGCGGCCGGTCCTCCTTTGCGGGAGAGATCGTCCGTGCACGCACATGCATATAGACGCACGCAGACGGAGGGTGAGTTCCCGCCACCGGGGAGATGTGACGACACGGGGGAGCCGTGCCCGGGCGCCCAGGTCATCCTGAGGAGCGCATGCGGCTTCACAGAGGCCGCAGCGGCGGAGGATCTCGTCCCGCTCACAAGCGTCTTCGCATGGGGCGGGTCCTTCGCCCGAAGACCGCGCAGCGGTCTTCGCTCAGGATGCCAACCGCGCACGATAGCGGCGTCGTCACGAACGGCTACTTCGGCGCCTGTGCCTGCCGGATCTCCTGCAGGCGCTTCACGCTGGCCGGGTCGAGGGGGCGCGGCCCTAACTGCTCGGCGAAGAACGTGGTGTGTGCACACAGCTCGACGGACTCCATGCGGAAGTAGGCCTCGAACACATCCCCGCCGACGGCCAGAGCGCCGTGGTTGGCGATCAAGAACACGTTGGCGGTGTGGATGACGGGCCCGAGCGAGGTGGGAACGTCCATGCTGCCGGGCGTGCCGTGGTCCACGAGCGGGATCTCGCCCAGTCCGAGCGTCATCTCGGTCAGGAGGTCTCCGGGGATTGTCCGCCCCGCGGACGCGTAGGCGGTAGCAGCGGGCGGATGCGCGTGGATGACCCCACCGATATCCGGTCGCGTCTGGTAGACCCACAGGTGCATCGGTGTCTCAATCGAGGGCCGCGGGCCGCTCAGGAGCTCCCCCCCGGGGCTCAGGAGGCACAGGTCCTCGGGTCGCATGAACCCCTTGGAGACGCCGGTGGGGGTGCACAGGACAGTCCCGTCGCCCAGGCGGGCACTGATGTTGCCGTCATTGGAGGCCACGAGGCCCCGCTGCCATAGCCGCCGGCCGGCCTCGCAGATGTCGAGCCGGAGTTGCATGTCTTGCGATACCATTGCCAACACATCCGTGTTTCGGAGTAATCCCGCCGCCCCGGGCCGCGGCCCCGTGGTCACTTGCGGCGGGCCGCCGCCACCCGCTTCGCTGTCCAGGTGCCCTTGGTGCGCAGGATTGCGGCGCCGCTGGCGGCGGCGGTCCAGGTGCCCGTGAACGTGCCGCCCTTGAGCACGCCGGTGAGCCTGCCGCTGATGTTCGCGGTGGCGGGCTTGCCCTTCGGGCCGGTGAAGCCGGCAGTGCCGGTGAACGTGCCTGTCAGCTTGCCGCTTCCGGGGGCAAACTGCCCCCCGCAGTGGACCTTCACCGCGCCCCCCGTGCCCACGCGATGCTGCCCCGTGAGGTAGCCCTTCGCCGACGAGCCGAGGATCGTGATGACCACCGTCCCGCCGGCGCCGCCACTGAACGTGCCCTTGTACGTGACCGGAGCGGGGGCGGGCCTCACCTGCGGGGCAGGAGCGGGGGCGGGCTTCCTCAGCGGGGCGGGGGCGGCACCTCCCGGTCCCACGCTCGCCACGAGCAGCAGGCCTGCCAGCGTGAGCACAAGCGTCATGAACCGGCGCGCACCCGGTGTCGCGCCCTGGCACAGTAGCGACCTGTGGGAACCCATCACGGCGTGCCTCCTTGGCATGGTCCGCACCCAGGGGTCCGGCGCAGCCGGCATGGACTGCGGGTCGGTGTCATGCCAGTTCGCGGAGCCGGGCCCCCTCACCTGCTACGTCCCACTGCGTCAACATCCTGGGGCGCTGCCCCGAACCCCATTCCCCCATCAACCTACCGCGGAGTCGCCGTCAGGGAAGCAGCGCGCGTTCAGATGCGCGATGAGCGCCGCTAGCTCGCGGCGGGCACTCTCGCCGGCGCTCGCATCCCCGCCCAGCCACCGCCGATGGGCGGCATGGACCCGCGCCAGGTAGTCGCGGCGACAGGCTGCCTGCTCGTCGGGCGCAAGTAGTGGCACCCGCAGCGACCGGATCTCCGAGAAGCTGATGTTCGGGGTGCCCACCCCGTTGAGCAGGCGATGGATCTGCGACCAGACCACCGTCGTCTTGAGGCACACCAGCACATAGATCGGGTCGACCCCGGCCAGCCGTACCAGGTCGACAAACGAGCCGACGACGGCCGGGTAGTCATCCAGGAGCACGGCCACCCGGTTCTTGGCGAGGGAGGCAACTCCCGAGCGTGGCAGCACCAGGTCCTCGGGCTGCAGGCGGGCGCTCGCGCGATCCCAGGGACCGCCCGCGGCGATCAGGACAGCGCCGCGAGGGTCGACACCCGTGGCTCCCACCTGGCCCTGGTGGATGACAACGATCCCCTCCGAGCGCGGTGGGGGCGCCTGGCCGGTCACGATCGGGCCGTAGGCGAGGTGGGTGATGAAGTCCCCCAGTGGCGCCAGGGGCAGGGCGCAGGCGGCCAGCGGAGTCGCATACGCCGGGTCCCAGTACGCGGGGTCCAGCCGCTCGCGCAGGGCGGGATCGTGCTGTGGGTGGCGCGTAACAAGCATCACAGCTCCAGCGGCGCGCCGTAGTGGTTGTCGGAGACGAGCTCACACAGCGGCGTCCGCGGGCGCGGTCGCGGGTCCTCCGCCGGCCTGCCCAGGGGCGTCAGGGCGACGATGTTCAGGCCCGGCGGGACCTCGAGCAGGCGCCGCACCACCGACTGGTCGAACGCCCCGAGCCAGCACGTCCCATACCCCAGCGCAGTCGCCTGGAGCATCATGTGGCTCAGCGCAATCGCCGTGTTCAGGGCCATGTAAGCTGCCCGCTGCTCCACCGGCATGCCCTCGAAGCGCGACTTCATCACCCGCCCCGTGCGCTTGGCGATGGTGGGGTTGGCGAAGTCGGGCGACACATCGGACAGCTCCAGTACGCGCTCGGGGATCTCGCAGTGTGCGTCGACAACGGCGAGACAGGCGATGATCACCGGCGCCTCGCGGCACATCACGGTGTTGCCCTGGAGCGACATCGCTTCCTGGGCGAGCTGCTCGCGGAGGGCCGGGTCGCGGACGACGACGAATCGCCACGGCTGGGCGTTGCAGCCGGAGGGGGCCAGCCGCCCGGCCTCCAGAATGAGCTGCAGGTCGGACGCCGGCACCGCGTCCGGGAGGTAGCGGCGAATGCTGCGTCGGTTGGCAATCGCGTCTTGGACTGTCATGGTCACTGCTCCTGTGATGTTGTGCTGTCGTCGACAGACCCTTCAGCAGCCGGTGCTCGGCGTTTGGTTCCCCGCCGCGTCCCGGCGTCCCTGCCCGGGCCGGGTCGGGGCTCCCCGCCCCGGGGCAGGACGGCATCGCGGGCCCGGCCCTCTGGTGCGGCCCGGCCCCCACTGCGGCTCTTGCTATGCGACGGGCCGAAAACGCGCTATACTCCTACCGGCGGCGGAACCGTTGGCGCCCGGGGCGAGTCGGAACCACATCGGCCGACGCACTGTTAGTCAGTTCTGTACTCAGGCCGCGACGCGGCGCTCAGCGGGCTGCAGAAGCCGCGCACAGCCACTTGGCCACAGAGCCCCGGCCGGCAGTAGCCTTCTGGGCGGGGTCTCGAGACCATCCGCGGCCTGTTCCGGGCAACGCGCCCGGGCATCCGCGACACCATCGGAGGACCATTCATGCGACGACGTGCCTGCCTGCTGACGCTCATTGTGCTGGGCCTTGCCTGCTCGTTGGCCTCGGCCCAGGATACGCAAGGCAATGTCATGCTGCAATACGCTCCGCAGGTCGGCGACCACGAGGACAGTGCGGTGGTGGGCAAGCTGACCGACCTGCAGATGAACGGGGCGTCCCTCGGGCTCACCGGCCAGGTGTCGGGGACCGCCAAACTCGACGTCGCCGCAGCGCGTCAGGATACCGGGGAGTTCACGCTGAACGTGGCGTTCGACAACCTCAAGGCGGAGTTCTCCGGGCAGCCGCGCGAGCCGCACCCCATCGCCCCCGCCGCGGTGACCATGTCGCGGCGCGGTGAGGTGCTCAAGGTCCAGCGCCTGACCGACAAGCCCGACACCGGCGCGGACGCCGGTCTCGGGGCGCTGACCTCCGGCGGCGTCCCGCTCGACGTTGTGATGATGCTGGCGACCTCGGTGCGCTTCCCCGAGAAGCCGGTGGCAGTCGGCCAGTCATGGACCCTCACCGAGGAGCGCGACCTGCCGGTCGTCGGCAAGACGAAGGTCCTCACCGTGACACGGCTGCTCAAGCTTGAGGGGCACACTGCGACGCTTGAATCGCAGGCCTCGTCCGACGTCCCGGCCTTCGAGATGGACAACCCGCTCCTCGAGGGGAAGATCAAGGTCCAGTCGGGCAAGTTCACCGCCACGCGCATCGAGCGCGAGTTCGACATGACACGGTCGGTGGTCGTCCGGGCCAAGGGCAGCTTCAAGATTGAGATGCTGGCCGACATCGGGATGGGAGTCCCGACCCCGCTGGCGGCGCTGGCCGAGTTCGATCTGCGTCCTCCGCAAGCCGCAACCACCGCGACCCCGACGCCCGCGCCGGCCGCCCCGGCAGCGCCCACGCAGGTGGGCAGTGCCCGAAAGCTGACGGTCGGCCCACTGAGCGCCAGTGCCGGCTATGCGGCGGGCACGGCCGAGCTTGGCCTGGGCATCGACCTGTCGCGAGTTCCGCTCCCCGCCTCGCTCGCGCAGTACCGCGCGCTCGTCAGCGCCGCGCGGGTCGGCTGCTCGCTGGAAGCCGGCGTTGCGGGCAGCAACGCCGGCCGTGTGGCGCTCGGCGGGCAGGCCCAGCTCGGGCCGCTCGCACTCAAGCGCGAGCTGGCAGTCAACCTCAAGGACCTCGCGTGCCGCCTCGCACAGCTCGGGCTGGGCCTGGTAAGGAGCGACTAGAAGAGCGACCGTGTGGCAGCTCGGCTCGCCTCCCATTCTCGCCCGTGCCTGCCGGCACGGGCGCGTGCTTCCGGGCCTCCTGCTCTTGCTGGCGGTGGGCACGGTCATGGCGGGGGGGATGGCGGCGCGCTACGGGCGCGGGTGGCCACGCCGGCTCTGGTGGCTGCGGCCGCCCGGGATCGTCCTCCACCACAGCGCCTCACCGGGGAGTGAAGGCGGGACCCCGGTGGACGTCGCGCTCATCGACCGCTGGCACGAGCAGCGCGGCTGGGGCGCCGAGACGCGCGCCGGCACATACCACGTCGGCTATCACTATGTGATCCTCCCCGACGGCACCGTGGAAGCCGGGCGGCCGGAGTGGCTCCCGGGGGCGCACACCCGCGGGCACAACGATTGCCTGGGAGTGTGTCTCATCGGGAACTTCAGCTCCGCGGATAACCCCGCCGGACGCGTGCAGCCGGCACGCCCCACCCCCCGGCAGCTCGCGGCCCTGGACAAGCTGCTGCGCAGGCTGCTGCGCCGGTACCACCTCACTCCCGCGGCGGTCCGCCGGCATTGTGACCTCGCCCCGACGGCGTGTCCCGGCGACCGCTTCCCGTTTGAGGCCGTGGTGCAGCGGCTGCAGCGCGAGCAGTAGCTGCCGCGCCCCCGGCCGCGGTGAAGGTGTCATCTGGCGGTGCGAAGAAGTCATGCCCTCCCAACTACCAGGAGCTGCAGCTACTATCGCCATGGACGCCGCCCCCCGGACCGCAACACTCAGACGTCGCCCGCCGCCGCGCCCCGTCTCCTGGCGCGCCGTGCTCATCGGCCTCGTGCTCATCCCCCCCAACGCCTGGTTCGTCGTCCACGGCCTGTTCTGGGGGCAAAGCCGCCCCACCACCGTCAGCCTGGTCTTCAACGTGGTCACCACGCTGTTCTTGCTCTGCCTGGCCAATAGCGCGCTGCGCCGGGCGCGGCCACGCTGGGCGTTGAGCCATGGTGAGCTGATCGTGATCTACGGCATGCTCAGCGTCGCTTCGGCCACGTGCGGGCTGGATCAGATCCAGACCATGGTGGAGGTGGTGGCGCACCCGATCTGGGGCGCGACGCCGGAGAACAAGTGGGAAGACCTCTTCCTCAAACAGATGCCCCAGTGGGTGACGGTGACAGATCAGGAGACCCTCGAGGCGTACTTCGATAGCCGAATGCCGATGCTTGCCAGTGCGCACTGGCGGCCGTGGATGCCGGTGGCGCTCGTGTGGGCCGGTTTCAGTCTCACCCTCATGTTCGTGATGCTGTGCCTCAACACGCTGTTCCGCAAGCAGTGGACGGATGAGGCGAAGCTAAGCTTCCCCATCGTGCAGTTGCCACTGGAGATGACCCGGCCGAAGTCGCCGCTGTGGGCCAATAGCCTGTTCTGGATCGGGTTCACCGCCGCCTTCCTGATCGATATCCTCAACGGCCTGCACTTCCTCTATCCCCGCGTGCCGCACATCCTGGGGGAGATGAGCTCGAAGTTCGACCTCGGGTCCTACATCACTGCCATGCCCTGGCGGGCGATCGGCTGGACGCCGATGCGCGTCTTCCCGTTCGGGGTGGGACTGGCGTTCTTCATCCCCCTCGATCTGGCCTACAGTAGCTGGTTCTTCTACGTGACAAACAAGCTGGTGCAGGTGACGTCGGCGGCGCTCGGCTGGGGGAACCTGCCCAAGGCGCCGTGGATCGACGAGCAGATGCATGCCGCGTACCTGACGCTGGCCGCGTTCTGTCTGTGGTCTTCGCGCAAGCACCTGGCGGCGGCGATCCACAGCGTGGTGGGACAGCGGGAGTTCGATGACAGCGAGGAGCCCATGCCCTATGCCTGGGCCTTCTGGGGCGCCGTCGGCGGGTTCGCGGCTCTGATGGTGTTCTGCCTGCGGGCCGGCATGAGCCTGTGGGCCGCGGGGACCTTCATGCTCATCTACTTCGGGCTCTCTATCGCCATCGCCCGCGTCCGTGCCGAGCTGGGTTCGCCCGTCCACGACCTGCACAAGATCGGGCCCGAAGCCGTCATCACCGAAGTCATCGGGGCGGGGCCGGTGGGGGTCAAGAACCTCATCATGTTCGCCTACTTCTGGTCGTTCAACCGGGCGCACCGCAGCCACCCGATGCCCCATCAGATCGAGGCCATGAAGCTGGCGGACGAGACGCGGACCGACCAACGGGGGCTGTCGGCGGCGTTGATGGCGGCTTCCGCCCTGGGCATCCTGCTGGGGTGGGCACTGATGCTCGACGGCAGCTACCGTTACGGCGGCCGCTCGTGGAAGGGGCAGGAAGCGTTCGGCCGGCTGCAGTCGTGGCTCACGAGCCCGAGCGGCACCAACTGGTACGCGGTCGGAGCGCTGGCCGCCGGCGGCGCCGTCACCGCCTTCCTTGCCGTCATGCGCAGCCGCTTCGCCTGGTGGCCGCTCCACCCCGCCGGCTACGCCGTCTCCGGCGGCTTCTCGATGGCACTGTTTGCCCCCTCGATCTTCACCGCCTGGTTGGTCAAGTCGGCCCTGTTGCGCTATGGCGGGATGTCGATGTTCCGTCCCGCTTCACGCTTCTTCCTGGGCATGATCGTCGGTGAGTTCCTGGCCGGGACGTGGTGGGGGCTGTTCGGGATCTTCATCAAGCAGCGGATGTACAACTTCCTCCCCTGAGGGCCGTGCTACGTGCGCCAACCGGGTCAGGCGATGCTGCCAGCCCCGGCGCCGGGCACCAAGGAGCGACCGTGCAGGCATTCGTCATCCACCGCAAGCACACGACGGGCATCGAGGACCACCCGCGGCCGGAGCCGGAGCCGGGTGAAGCGCTCGTCAAAGTGCGTGCCTGCGGCATCTGCGGGTCAGACCTGCACGCCTACGAGGGCACTCAGCCCTTCTTCCGCTATCCCGAGGTCCCGGGGCACGAGGTTGTTGGTGAGCTGGTGGCGCTGCGGCCGCGCCCCGGGGGGCCGCTGCGCCTGCCGAACCGCCCGGTCAGCGAGGACCTCGCCGTTGGCGAGCGCGTCGTGCTCGACCCGGCCCTCCCCTGTGGCACCTGCTACCCCTGCACCCGGGGCCGCTACAACTGCTGCGAGAACATGCGCGTCATCGGTGTGCATGCCCCTGGTGCCCTGGCCGAGTTCTACGTTGCCCCGCTGGAGTGCCTGCACCGCGTTCCTGCCGACGTCAGCGACGAGTTGGCGGCGCTTGCGGAGCCGCTATCGATCGGGGTTCAGGCCACCCGTCGCGCCCGGATCACGGACACAGACTCGGTGCTGGTGATCGGGGCGGGGACGATCGGCCTGTGCGTGATGCTAGTGGCCCGGGCGCGCGGGGCCCGCGTAGCCCTGTCGGAGCCCTCCGCCGCCCGCCGCGCCAGAGCCCTGCAACTGGGCGCCGGCGCGACCTTCGACCCCACCGCCGACGGCTTTGAGCAGCAGCTCACGGCGTGGTGCGGCGACAGCGGCCCCGCCGTGGTTGTCGAGGCAGTCGGCACCCCCCGCACCGCCGCCCAGGCACTCGAGCTCGTCGTCGCCGCCGGCCGCGTGCTCCTGCTCGGCCTCATCAGTGCCCCCCTCGCCCTGCCCGGCAATCTGATGGTGAAGAAAGAGCTCGACTTCCTCGGTTCCCGGCTCCATGGCGGCACGATCCCGGAAGCGCTCCGCCTGATCGCGCAGCGCCAGGTGGATGTGGCCGGGCTCGTCACCGACCGCGTACCTCTGGCCGGCGCGAGAGACGCCCTCGAACGCATGTTGCACGCCCCCGATGAGGTGCTCAAGGCAGTCGTCTACCTGTCGGGCCCCGCGTCCGCGTAGCTGTCCCGCCCCGACGCCGCTGTCTTCCGGCCGCCCTGTCGGCGGCCGCGCCGACCGCACCTGCTGGCCACTGTCATCCTGAGGAGCGTATGCGGCTTCGCAGAAGCCGGAGCGACGAAGGATCACGTTCCGCGTACATACGCCTGCGGCTGCTGCTGATCCTTCGCCAGAGGACCGCTGCGCGGTCTGGGCTCAGGATGACAGGCAGGCGGAACGACGCCAGGAAGAGCGGCGTCGCCCCCGCCGGCGGTCCGCCCGCGGCGTCGGCCGCGTCGGCTGGACCGCGAAGGCGATCACGGCGCTACGGGGTCTATATCATCCTATTAACGGCTGTAGCGTGTTGATCTGTGCGAATGCGGAGTTATCGAGCGTTTGACAGGCCTTGACCGATGCCGTATACTCTCGCGAAAAGCAATTCAAGGTGGGTCCAAGCTCACCGATGCCATGGAGTTCGCCGATCTGGGAGGTAAGTCCGCGGGACTTTGATTTCGAGGCACGTATGGCCCGCGCGCTGGGGATCCACCCGGCGGTCGCGGGAGTCATGCGCTGCCGCGGAATCGATTCGGTGCCTGTTGCCCTTGACTTCCTCCACCCCGATCTCGCTTCACTCCACGATCCCTTCGAGTTGCCCGACATGTCCGCCGCGGTAGACCGCATCGTCCAGGCTGTCGAGGGCCGACAGACGGTGATGGTCCATGGCGACTACGATGTTGACGGGGTGACCGGCGCCGCGCTCCTCGTGCGCTTCCTGTCGAAGCTGGGGGCGAACGTCCAGTATTTCATCCCCCACCGGCAGATTGACCACTACGGGCTGAGCACCGAGGCGGTGCGGCTGGCAGCGCGCCAGGGGGTGGCGCTGGCGATCGCGGTGGACTGCGGGGTCACGGCGACGGAGGCGATTGCCGAGGCCCGGCGGCTGGGTCTCGACGTCATCGTGATCGACCACCATGAACCCGGCGACACGCTCCCGGTAGCCAACGCGGTGATCGACCCAAAGCGCGCCGACGCCCACTACCCGGAGCGTGACCTGGCGAGCGTGGGGCTGTGCTTCAAGACCGCGTCCGCCGTCTGTGAGCGGCTGGGCCTGTCGCAGGCGTCACTCCAGCGCGCGTTCCTTGACCTCGTCGCGCTCGGGACGGTGGCCGACGTGGTGCCGCTGGTGGGCGAGAACCGGGTGCTGACCCACCACGGGCTGAAGCTGATTGCGGACAGCCGCAAGGTGGGGCTGCAGGCGTTGATGCGGCTGTGCAACCTGGACACCACGATCCGCTCGGCGGACGTCGCCTTCCGGATCGGGCCCCGGATGAACGCCGCGGGCCGCATGGGCGACGCCACCGACGCGCTAGAGCTGCTCCTGACGGACGATGAGGAGGAGGCGACGCGGCTCGCGCTCCAGTTGGAGAACGCGAACCGCGAACGCCAGCGCGAACAGGAGAACACCTACCGCGAGGCGCTGCGGCTGCTCGATGAACAGGTCGACCTGACCAGCGACCACGTGCTGGTGCTCTCCTCGCCGGATTGGCACGTGGGCGTGGTGGGGATCGTCGCCTCCAAGCTTGTGGAGCGGCACGGGCGGCCCGCGATTCTGCTCGTGCAAGATGGCGGCGAAGCCCGGGGCTCCGCGCGCAGTGTGCACGACTTTGACATCAGCCAGGCATTGGAGCTGTGTGCCGCGCGGCTGATCGCCTACGGCGGACACGCGCTGGCCGCGGGCCTCACGCTGCGGGTGGAGGACCTCGACGCCTTCCGTGAGCAGCTCAACACGCTGGCGACGG
>CAZIWQ010000054.1:0-14648 GCA_964542355.1 uncultured Armatimonadia bacterium | reverse complement strand
GGAGACAGGATGCTGCGCCCACGAAGCCCCGGGGAGACGAGCGTGTCGCGGAAGTTGAGTACGTCCGCTCGTCGCCCCAATGGGTGTTGGCGCGGCTTCCAGCCGCACCAACACAACTCCCGCGACAGGCTCACACGCCCGGGGCTCTAGTGCCAAGATGGCTGTGAGTGGCCTCTGCGAGCCTGTGAGCGTAGCGGCGCGGCCTCAGAACGACTTTTCGGCCGCCCTCCGGGCTACAACGACCCGGCTCGTCGGCCCTGTGGCGCCCCTTTCCGGGTCGGTGCCAGGCAAGCAGAATCATCCTTAACGGGGCACTAGTGCGCCCCGGGCTCTCCCTGCCCCTGCGCAACGGCGCAACGGATGACGCGGTAGCCGGCCTTGATCTCGACAGTGCGCACCTGGTCAAACAACGGGGTCAGGTCGCGGGCAAGGGTCTTGATGCCTTGCTTCGTGCGCCCCACGATCCACAGCGCGCCCGCGGGCGTCAGCCGGTGCGCGGCATCCTCCAGGAGCGACATCACCGTTGCCTTCCCGGCGCGATAGGGCGGGTTACACAGCACGGTATCGTAGCGGCGGTCCGTCAGTACGCTCCGGGCATCCCCGCACAGAACTTCGGTATTGCCCAGATGGTAGCGTTCGCAGTTGGCCTGTGCGAGTGCCGCCGCCCTGGCATTCACGTCCACCAGGGTGACGCGGGCGCCCGGGCACGAGATTGCAGCAACGAGGCCAAGTACCCCGTATCCGCAGCCGAGGTCGAGGATTGTGCCCTGCGGGGGCAAGACTGCGGTGCGGGCGAGGAGGAGTGTGCCGGGGTCGGGGTGCGTCCGCGAGAACACACCGCGGTCGCTGTGCAGCCGCAGGGGCACGCCGCGCACCTCGCACTCGATCTCGACCGGCTCTGACGCCGACTCCGGTCCTGCCGAAAAGTAGTGATCGCTGGTTGCCATGAGACCCCTTGTGTTTGCGGCGGAGAGTGAGGAGCCCACTTCGGCAGCGGGCTGAGGAATCCTCCGCAAGGCATGCGCCGCTGCGCGGGGCCGCGCGGTTGCGTCGGCTCAAGACCACTTCAGGAGGCGTTGGCGATGAGGGAGGACCTTGCCGGTGAGGCAGCGAATACCTGCAGCAGTGGCCGAGAAGCCGTACTGAGGCCGCGACGCTGTGCTCAGAGGTCCGCAGGGGCCGCTCACGGTCATTTCGCCGTTGGCGACCCGGCCGGAAGCGGCCTTCGCGACCGGGTTGCTCGAGCAAGCTGCGGTCTTGAGGTGACTCGATGCTGGTGACGCTGTGGGGCACTCGGGGATCGATACCGGCGCCCGGACCCTCCACGGTGAGGTACGGGGGCAATACGCCGTGCGTCGAGGTGCAGCTCAGCGACGGGACTGAGCTGATCCTGGACGCCGGCACCGGGATCCGGCGGCTGGGGCAGCGCCTGCTCCAGGGCGAGACCAAGCATCCGATCTTCGTCCTGATGAGCCACGCGCACTGGGATCACGTCCACGGCTTCCCGTTCTTCGGTCCGGCCCACACACGCGGGTGGCAGATCCATGTGGCCGGCTGGTCGCACTCAATCCGCGCGATCAAGGATCTGCTCTACACCCAGATGAACGGGCTGAGCTTCCCGGTCGAGTTCGGCGAGCTGCGCGCCAATATCGACTTCATGGATCTGGGCGACAGCGTCGCGCAGATTCGGACCGCAACGCTCCAGCTCGGCCTCTGCTCGCACCCGGGAGGGTGCTGCTGCTTCCGCATCAGTGCGGAGGGGGAGGGCACGCTGATCCACGCTACGGACAACGAGCTGGGGGCGCGCGGGCCCGACGGCCGCGCTCGGCGCAAGGCCCTCGCCGAGTTGTGTCGCGGCGCTGACGTGCTCATCCACGACGCCCAGTATCTCCCCGAAGAGCTCCCCAGCCATGTCGACTGGGGGCATTCCTCCTACGCGGACGCGGTCGACCTCGCTGCCACGTCCGGCGTGAAGCGCCTCGTGCTGTTCCACCACGACCCCGATCGCACCGATGAGCAGGTGGATGAGATCCAGTGGCGGGCGCAGGACCACATCAGCAAGCGCGACTATGACCTGGTGTGCGAAGCGGCCCGGGAAGGCATGCAGATCTCGTTGTGAGGCGTCTCGCCGGCATCCCGGGCCAGAGCGCACGCGACGGGCGCCCATGCGGAGCTCGTCCGCCATCAGTGGCGCCCCCTTCCACGACGGATTGTGTCGGCACGGACCCGCCGAGGTCGCCGGGGAACCTCCCGCAGTGCCCGGTGAAGGAACGCGCCCGCCGGTGACGAACTGGGGACTGGGGCATGGCCTGGCGGGGGGCATCCTGTGACTGGTCACACCGAGTGGGCCCGCTCAGCGCGGCCCCCGGGTGCGAACTCCGACGGAGCACCATGACGATCACTCCTCTCCCCGAACAACGCGAGCGGCTACTCCGGGCGATCACCACCGGCTTTCTGGTGCTGATCGGCCTGGTGGCCCTCGTGGACCTATCGCTGTGGCTGACGATGCCGGTCGGCTCGGCCATCTACGGAACGGACCTGTGCGTGAGTCTGGTGATCGCGCTGGCGGGTGGCGGCGTCTGGGCGCTTGCGCGCCGGGAGCGCTATGAGCTGGCCGCGGGGCTGCTGGTGACGGCGCTGGCGGTGCGGACGATCTTCACCGTCGGCGTCGTGGCGCCGGAGAAGATCGCGATCTTCTCCCCCGGCTACCTCGTCGTGATCGTGCTGGCGCAGATCCTGCTCGGTAGTCGCGGCGGGGTCATCGCCGGCCTCGGTAGCCTGCCAATGTTCGCGCTGGCCTACGCCAACCTGTCCGAGCGTACCGATGTCATCGACATCTTGCCGGAGACGGCCGCGGCGGCCGTGTTTGTGTACGTCACGGTCGGCGGCTTCGTGGAGATGGCGCTGCGCTACATGGAGCAGGCGCTGCGGCGCTCGAACGTGCTCTTGCTCGAGAACGAGCGCGCCCGGCGCGAGTTGCAGGAGAGTGTCGAGCAGTTCCGGGCCCTCGCGGAAAGCTCCCCCACCGGGATTGTCATCCAGCAGGATGGACACCTCGTCTACGGCAACCCGCGGTTCGCGGAGATGGCGCGGTGCGTGCAGCGCGATGTCTTCGGTCTCTCTCTGTGGGATTTCTTCGGCCCCGAGGGCGCGAGCGCGCTCAAGGTTCAGCTCGAACGCCGGCGCCAGGCCGGGGGCAACTACGGGACACCCAACCAGCTCGTGTTCAAGCCGCTCAAGGGCGCCTCGGTGTATTGCGAGGTTGCGCTCGCCGACGCCGTCTACAAGGATCGCGATGCCATCGTCGCCAACGTGCTGGATGTGAGCGAGCGCGTCACCGCCCAGCTCGAGGTGCAGCGCGAGCGCGACTTCTCCAACAACATCATCAACGCGGCCGACGCCATCATCATGGCGCTCGACGCCGAGGGGAACATCGTCCGCTTCAACCCGGCCGGCGAGCGCATCATGGGCTATGCCGAGAGTGAGCTGACCGGACGCCCGTACTGGGCGCAGATGGTCCCGCGGGAACGGCATGGGGCGGCCCGGCAGTTGATCCACGCGACCACCCCGGAGAGCCCGCGCGGTGAGGTCGAGGCGGTGTGGGTCACCCGCACCGGGGAAGAGCGCACGATCGCCTGGCGCTACGTCGCGCAGCTCTCGCCGGACAAACAAGTCAGTGGCCTCATCGCCGTGGGCATCGACGTGACCCAGCAGCGGATCCTCGAGCAGCAGGCGATGGCCGCCGAGCGCTTGCGCGCCCTCGGGCAGATGGCCGGTGGCGTGGCCCACGACCTCAACAATACGCTCGCCGGCATTCTCGGCCCCACCGAGCTCATGCTGCTGGAGGAGCAGGACCCGGAGCGCCGGCAAGAGCTGACCTCCGTCGCCGCCGCGGCGCGCCGGGGGGCCGAGACGGTGCGCCGCATTCAGCGCTTCTCACAGGCGCGCACCGACCTCGACCGCCAGGAGTTCAACCTCCACAACCTCGTCGAAGACGTCATCCACACGCTGCGTCCGCGCTGGCGCGACCAGGCCCAGCGCCAGGGCATCACCATCGCGATCACTGACGATGTGTCCGACGACCTGCAGGTCGTCGGCAGCGCCGGCGAGATCGGCAACGTGATCACCAACCTCATCGTCAACGCCTGCGAAGCCATGCCCGCCGGCGGCGAGATCGCGATCGTCGGGCACCAGAAAGGTGATGTCACTGTGTTCTCGGTGACCGACACGGGCTGCGGGATCCCGGCAGACATGGTCGAGAACATCTTCCAACCGTTCTTCAGTACCAAAGGCGCCGACAACTCCGGCCTGGGGCTCGCCGTCATGCGGGGGATTGTCCTGCGCCACGGCGGGAACATCGAGGTGAGCTCGCAGGTCGGCGTGGGAACGACGTTCACCGTCTCGCTCCCGGCGGCTCCCACCCGGGCCGCGAAAGAGGCGTCCGCCGCGGCCCACGCCGAGCCGGGCGGCGCGTTCCGCTTCCTCGTCGTCGACGACACCCCGGCGATCGCCGACTTCGCCGGCGTGGCCCTCCGCAAGATGGGCCACGAGGTCACCATCGCCTACACCAGCGATGACGCCCTCGGCCGGTTGGGCACCACGGCGTTCGACGTGCTGTTGACCGACTACGGGATGGAAGGGCTCTCGGGCCTGGGGCTGGCCCAGGAGGCCAAGCGGATCCACCCGCACATCAAGACCGTGATCATGACAGGATGGGACTTTGCCGAAGGCGAGTTCGAAGGCGTCGACGCCTCGTTGGCGAAACCTTTCACACTGGCCCAGCTCGGGACGCTGATCGACGAGAAGCTGGTCGACTAGCAGGGCGGCCGAAAGGCCGTACTGAGGCCGCGACGCTATGCTCAGAGGCCCGCAGAAGCCACTCACAGCCATCGCAAAACATCGTCTCTCAGGGAGGCAGCAGAAGATGGAGGGCGGACTGTTCGTGCTGGTGGTCATCGTCGGGATCTACGTCCTGTCGTGCCTGAAGGTCATCCAGGAGTACGAACGGGGGATCAAGTTCACGCTCGGAAAGTACGTCGGCGTCATGCCGCCGGGACTGCGCATCGTGATCCCGGTGATCCAGTCATTCCAGAAGGTCGACCTGCGCGTCAAGACCCTCGATGTCCCGGGCCAGGAGTGCGTCACCAAGGACAACATCTCCGTCCACGTTAACGCCGTCATGTACTATCGCATCATCACGGCGGAGAACGCGGTGCTGGAGGTGGAGAGCTACGCCTACGCCACCAGCCAGCTCGCCCAGACCACCATGCGCAACCTGGTGGGCCAGGTCGAGCTCGACCAGTTGCTCTCCCAGCGCGAAGAGCTCTCGGATCGCATCCGTGAGATCGTGGACAAGGCGACCGAGATCTGGGGAATCCGCGTGGAGACCGTGGAGCTCAAGGACGTGGTGATCCCGGAGGACATGAAGCGCATGATCGGCAAACAGGCCGAGGCCGAGCGCGAGCGCCGTGCGGTCATCATCAAGGCTGAGGGCGAGCGCATCGCCGCCGAGAACCTGGTGTTGGCAGCCAAGCAGCTCTCCAGTGTCGACGGCGCCCTCCATCTGCGCACCCTCAGCACGATCAACGACATCAGCTCGGATCAGAGCAACACGATCGTGTTCTTTGTGCCGATCGAGGCCCTCAAGGCCCTCTCCGCCGTTGGTGGCGATGACACGCGCAAGCTGACGATGTAGCGACCGGAAGTGGCCTTCCCGGCCGGGCCCCCAGAATTGGCTTGACACGCCGGCGGGGCCGGTTTAGGATAGCTGTCCATTCAGACAACAGGGCGAGTAGCTCAGCTGGGAGAGCGCCTCCCTCGCACGGAGGAGGCCGGGAGTTCGAATCTCCTCTCGTCCACCACCGACAACTAACGCCGCCACGGCTTCCGTGGCGGCGTTCTCGTTTGTACGGGGGGCTGACGCCCCACGCCCACGGGCGGAGCAAGTGGCAGTGGGGTTACGCGCTCAGACCTGGACGCGGCGGCCCTCTTGCTCTGACTCATAGGCCGCGGCGACGGTGGCCACCGCCGCGCGTGCCTCCTCGAACGATAGCTCCGACTCCCGCTCCGCCACCACGCAGTCGAGGAACTCGGTCACCGCCTCGCGGATCGCGTACTGCATCACGTGCGGTGGGTTGTGGACGCGGACCGGGAGGATGTCGCCCTCGTGGAATACCACCAGGGGCATCTCGTCTTCGGGGTCATCACGGACCAGTAGGGAGCCCCTGGCGCCGACGAGGCGGCGCTCCTGGGTCGGGCGGTCGCCGGTGGCGACCGCCGTCAGCACGATGGCGGCCAGCACGCCCCGTGGCAGCTCGAGGGCAATCACGCCACTGTCCTCCGCCTTGTGGGAGGGCTCGACACGCAGCCGCTTGAGCGTCGCTGACACGGCATGGGCCGGCCCGAACAGGTGCTGCAGCATGTACACGGCATGGTATCCGGCACCGAACAGCGCCCCGCCCCCCGCTTGCTCCCACACCCCCTGCCACGTGTCGGGGTCGTTCAGTAGCGCATAGTCGTCCATGAGCACGGTGATCGTGGCCAGGAAGGGATCGCCGATCGCGCCCTCCCGCAACAACTCCTCGGCCTTGCAGTGCGCCGGGAACTTGCGCTGACTGAGGGTGCAGAACAGGTACCTGCCGGTCTCCCGCGCGACGCGCACCATCGCATCGCACTCGGTGACGGTCAGCGCCGGTGGCGTCTCCACAATCACGTGCTTGCCGGCCTGCAGTGCCTCGATGGCCTGGGTCGCATGGAGATGGTGCGGGGTGCAGATGTCCACGAGGTCGATGGCGGGGTCGTCGAGCAGGCGGCGGTAGTCCTCGCAGGTCTCGCGGATGATCCCGAACTGACGCTCCAGCTCCTCGCGCGCGGCCCGGGAGGGGTCGGCGACATGCACCCGGTTCACCTGGGGGTGACGGACAAAGGCGCGCAGGTGGGCGGGAGCGACCCGCCCTGCGCCAATCTGGCCAATGGTCAACGGCACACGCCTCACCTCATCGCCGGCTGGTGGAGGGCAAAGTCGGCGGCCCGGACAGTGCCGACCTCCGCGCCGTGGCAGTTCACCAGCGGCGCGACGGCAAACTGCGCTAGCGCCTCGCGCATGTCGTCCGGGAGCGCCGCGAGCTCGTCAAGCACGCGCAGGACGATGGCGGCCTGGCCGCGTCCGCTGCCATCGGCCGCGCGGATGGCGACGCCGATCCCGTGCTCGGTGAGGCCGAGGACGAACAGGCCCTCGGCACCGGCCTTGGCGACGACACGACCCTGGCCGGCGGCGAGGAGCTCGGTGTTGAAGCTGCCCCCAGCGCTGACCATGACCGGCTCGGCCGCCATCGCGGCGACGATGCGCGGCGCGGCACGCTGCAGGCGCGCCGGCATCGCATCCGGCCACGCCAGCCGCGCGAAGGCCGTCGCCATCGCCTGCAGCGCGGTGGCGTGCGTGGGGGCGCCGCACCCGTCGACCCCCACTGCCGCGGGTGCCTCGCCACACAGCACGCTCATGTCGGCCACGATCGACTGCTGGACCGGGTGCGAGGGCTCGAGGTAAGTCGCCGGGTCGGCGCCCAGCGCCACGGTGCCCGCGAGCTTGCCCGCATGTTTCCCCGAGCAGTTGTTGTGCAACGGTGACGGCTTGCCGCCAGTCAGGATCAGGCGGTCACGCTCGGCAGTGTCGCCTGGCCAGTGAATGCCGCACTGGAGCGCGGTGGCGTCCAGCCCGAGCTTGGCCAGGATCCCGCTCACTGCCGCCACGTGCTCCGCCGAGCCGCTGTGCGAGGCGCAGCACACCGCCAGCTCGCGGGCGGTGAACCGGAAGCGATCGGCGGCTCCGCTGTGGACCACGGTCAGCGCCTGCACCGGCTTGGCCGACGAGCGCCAGTAGACGCAGTGGGAGGGGTCTCCCACCGCCGCCAGCAGGCGGCCGCGGGCGTCGCACACCGCGATGTCACCATAGTGGACCGACTCGACGACGGACCCGCGGGTCACCAGGGCCAACGCTTCCATGGGGGGTCTGCCTCACGTGTGGGCGTTCAGAAGGTGTGGGGCCCAGGGGCGCGAACTAACCGTCGCGCCGTCCGAGCCGTTGCGCTTGTGGTGAGGAGGTTCGCCACCTCGCCGGCGCTCCCCTTCACCTCGAGGCGCGCATGACCACACGAGCGAAGCTGGCGATTGCGACGATCCTGGCCTGCCAGGTTGCCACCGCCCTGATATCGGGGGTGGCGCCGGTGTTTGCCGGCTGGCTGGAGGGGCACTTTGGGATCGCCAAGTCACAGCTCGGCGCCCTGTTCATGATGGGCAGTGGGGGCGCGGCGCTGGCCGGCCTCGCGGGCGGGTGGCTGGCCGACCACGTCGGGACGCGGCGGGTGCTTACCCTGGCGCCGTTGTGCGGAGCCCTCGGCTACCTCGCCTGCGGCCTGCTGTGGCGGTTTGGGCCCTTTGCCGCCGGGCTGGTGACCGCGGGCCATGGCGCGGCGAGCCTGGCCGTCGCGGCCGCGGCGTACCTGTGCCGCACGTTCCCCACCCAGCGCCGCCGCATGATGGGCGTCCAGCAGCTTGCCACCGCCGTCGGCTACTGCGTGTCACCCCTGATCGTCTACCGGCTGCTCCAGCTCACCACCGCGAGGCCCGCCGGCGCGTGGGTGTTCCACGGCATCTTCCTCGCGATGGCCGTGCTGATGATCGGCCTCGCCGTCTGCCTCTCTCGGCTGATCGACCCGGACCGCGTAGTCGCTGAGGGGGGCCAGGAGGCGAGCGGAACCCCCGCGGGGCCCATCACGCCACCATGGGGCATCCTGGGCGTAATCGTCGTGCTGGCGGCCCTGCACGCGGGGGAGGGGGCCCTCTCGGTCTGGTTTGTCCGCTACTGCGAGGAGCGGTTCCCGCAGGCCGCGTTCCCTGCCGCCTGGGGCCTGGCGGCCTACGGGGCGGCGTTCATCGTCGGCCGGGGGATTCTGAGCGCCACGGGCGAGCGGCGGGGCAACTTCCGCTGGCTGATTGTGCCCGGCTTCGCCGGCGGCGTCCTGTACCTGTGTACCGTCGGCGCGGCGACGCAGCTTTCCGCCACCGTGGCCTTCGCCCTCGCCGGCGTGTTCGTCAGTATCGAGTACCCGGCCCTCTCCGCGTTTGCCGCGCGGGCCTGGCCGGCGCGCAGCGGGACGGCGATGGGGATGCTCAACGTCGCGATGATGATGTCGCAGGTGGGTCTGAGCGCGCTCGTGGGGGCGTTGGCCGATCGCGGCATGCCGCTGGGCGTGGCCTTGCGCCTGACCGGGTTCTCGCTCTTCGGGTTCGGCCTGGTCGCGGCGCTGTGGGCGTTGTGCGAGCGCCGGCGGGGCGGCGCAGGCCCTACCGTCGACTCCGCCGCCGCTTGCCGCGGGTGAACACCAGTACTCCGAGGAACATGACGACTCCGACGAACAGGGCGATGTTGGCGCCCGGCTCGCCCGGGAGCCCGTGGGCGCCGGTCGCGTAGAACACCAGCCCGCCCCCCAGGAAGCAGAAGCCCAGGAGGGCCGTCAGCCAGATGAAGATCCACTGGAACGCCGAGGCGACGGCTTCGAGGTCGAAGCCGACGGTCCCGCGACGCTCGGAGGCATCAACGCCATCCTCGAGCCGAGTCTCGAAGTGGGTCGCCAGGTCCCCGAGGAGGCGGTCCAGCTCACCCTCCAACTCGCCCTGGCGGACCATGCTGATGAAGAACGGCGAGAACACCTGGGGGTAGCGGCTGAAGGCGGTGGCGAGGGTCCGGCCCATCTCCACGTCCTCACGTACCTTCGCGAGGATCTCGCGCATCAGAGCACTACCGGTCTGCTCGCGCAGGGCCTCGAGGATGTCGAGGATATTGATCTGGGCGTGCATCAGGCTGGCGAACTGGCGGCAGAACTGCGCCATCTCGGCATTGCCGACCTGGCTCTCGGGTTCGGGCATGCGGGTTACCTCGTTTGCTGGGATCGCGGCAGGCTACCGCGGCAGGAGTCGCTCGCGCAGGGCGCGCACGGCGATCGCGGTCTCGCGGTGTCGCGGGTTCACTGCCAGTTCCAACTCCATCTCCGCCATCGCATTGGCGAGCTGGTCGCGCTTGAGGTAGATGACGGCGAGGTTGTAGTGAACACCGTGCTGCTGAGGGTTGATGGTCAGTGCGGTCAGCAGAGCTTTCTCGGCCTTCTCGAGGTGACCGAGGGCGTTCTCGGCCGCCGCGAGGTTCAGGTAGGCGCGGGCGTCGGCGGGCCGCAGCGCGAGTACCTGCGTCAGGTACTCGATGGCCTTCGTGTGCTGGCCCGTGTGATGATAGGCGAGTGCGAGGTTCATGAGCGCGCCGGCGTCATCGGGGCACTCGTCGCACACGGCTTTGAGCAAGGCGATGGCCTCGTCAAAGCGGCGCTCGCGCAGGGCTTGTGTGCCGGCCCTGAAGCGGGCGCGGGGCGTCGTCGGCTCGCGTTTGCGGAACAGCGACATTGCGCACACCTGGTGGAGGAATCCGGCTGCTCCGACGCTCGGCGGTGGGGCGGTGACACGCTGCGTGAGGAGTATAGCAAAGCCCGTTCCAGAGTGTCAAACTCGTCCGGCCGCGTTCCCGCTGGTGGGGGCGCCAGGGGTGAGCGCAGGGGCGTGGGATGCGAGGAGGGGCCGGACACAAGACCGCGACGTGTGCGGTCGCAGTTACCGGCCCGTGGAGGGCGGTCACCTCCGGGCCGGATACTTCGGGCCGTGCGGCTCGTCCCTCGCCGCGCCCGCGTAAGCCGACCGTCCCCGTCGGCGGGTCATGTCGAGCGAGACGCTCGACCTACGCGGCGACCGCATATGTCGCGGTTCCCGCTCTGCGGGTCCGGCCCCTCCGAAGACGCCCGCACGGCTTACGCTAGCGCCGATGGCGCCCCGGGAGTGGGCCGGGGTGAGGGCATGCCCCGATCTTCGGAGCAGAGGTCCGGACCCCACCGGCGCCGAACTTCCGGCCTGTCCCGGTGACACCCTCCCCCCAGGAGTATGCGATGAACTGTCTCACCTTGCTGTGCGCGACCGCGGCCCTACTACTGCTCTCGACAGTCAACGGCTTCGGACAGGAAGCGCCCCCCATGAACCTCTTGCTGAACCCGACGTTCGAGTTCCACGCGTTCGAGAACCACCGCCTGGGCCGGGCCGTCAGCTACACCTCGCGCAATGTCGCGTTCTGGAACACCGCCCTGTGGGGCGACATCACCGTGACGCGCGAAGCGCATGTCGACGCGAAGTTCCGCCCCGACTTCCCGGTCCGCAATCTGGTCGCCATCGCCCCGGGGAAGAAGATGTGGCAGTTCGCGACGCTGCCGGAGATGGGGCTGGCGCACGGTGACCGCCTGAGCCTGAGCGTCTACGGCTGGCAGGCTGCCGGCGGTGCCCTCTGTGCCCGCGTCAAGCTCATGAAGCTCGATAGCCAGGACGGGGAGTGGAGCCCCGGTGAGTTCGGGATGGCCGACAAGCGCACGTTCCCGCGCCACTCGCGCGGCGAGCTCGTCGTGGCGAAGGCCTACGAGGGCCGTGCCGACGAGATCGGGGCAGTGGAGGTCAAGCTCCAGAATGCCGAGGTCATCGGCAAGCTCAGCACCGACGGGAAGTCACATTCCGCCGACATCAACACCATTGGCATCGAGGTGGAGTTCGAGAACACCGGCACGCAGGGGGACGTCTGGGTCTACTGGCCGAGCCTGTGCCTGGGGGCGCAGGCGATCCCCGGCCTGCCCGAGAGCCGGCCGCTGGAGCCCGCCTACCGCCACCTCCCGCGGACGATCCAGAAGCTGTGGAAGGGTGAGCCGGTCCACATCATCCTGATGGGTTCGAGCATCGACCGGGGCAGTGCCAACCCGCCGCTGTATCTGTATGACGAGGACCCCGCCTCGCCGACCTTCAAGCAGCCGCTCGCGGAAGGGAGCTTCAGCGGCGACAAGGTCGGCCGCCCCGACCTGGACGGCTACGTCGGCTGGTGGCAGCACTACTTCGACTACGCGGGCCGGCTCCGGCTCGAGTTGCTCCGTAAGTTCAACCTCCCCGTCAACAAGCTCTGCCTCAACTTCATGGCCTGTGATGGCTCGTGCATCGGTGAGGCGCACTCCGGCCTCAAGGATTACTGCGCGCTGAGCCTGCCACCCAGTGAGGGGGTCAATGGCCACAAAACGGGGAAGACCTGGCAGGAGCTGTACCCCGAGCTGTTCACGCGCCCCGAGGGCCCTCGCCCCGACCTCGTGATCTTCGGCAGCGGAGCCAACGAGAAGACCGACACCCCCGACGAAGTCGCCGTGTTCGAGGCCACCATCCGCTGGATCCAGCGCCACTATCCCAACACCGAGTTCCTGTTCTGCCAGTTCCAGAACTACGGGGGCTACACCCCCAACCCGGGGGACCTGCAGGCCCTGGCGCTGCGCTACCAGATCCCGATGATGGACTATGGGCGCATCGGCGATGATGTGACCCGCTGGTGCAGTCGCCAGGCGCTGGTGCCCAGTGACGGTCACCCGCAGGCGGCTGCCCACTACCTGTGGTTCAAAGCGCTCGAGAAGGCCTTTGAGTGCTGGGACCCGATCGCGACCGGGCAGGCCCAACTCCAGTTGCCCGAGCGCCTCCATGGCAATACGTATGGCTGGGAAGGCGAGATGGTCACATACGACAGCAAGAGCCCCCGCCTCAAGGGGGGGAAGTTCATCTTCGACGACACCGCCGTCAACTGCTGGGGAGTGGCGGCGGAGGGGAACCCCGTTCCCTATGTGGACGGCGCCAAGCAGCCAGCCCGGGTCGGCATGGCGCAGCGCGACATCCGCAACTCCCTGTTCCGCCACGGCCGCTGCCGCCTCGGTGACCGCCATGTGCTCGAGCTGGAGGGCAAGGAAGCCCGCCTCACCTTCGTCGACGCCAAGGTGTGTCCCGATCGCCGCACCCTTGGAGTGGAAACTCCCGCGTGGAACCTGGCCGGGGCGCCGGTGACGGAGTTCGCCTCCGAGTGGGGGGCGCCATACGGTGCCCGGCAGGCGGTCCTCCAGCCCGGCACGGCCTTCGAGGTCGACGCACTCGCCACCGACCTCGCGGTGGCCTATGTCGATGCCCCCACCGGCGGGCGTCTGCGGGTCCTCGTCGACGGCGTCGAGCGCCTCGTGCAGCCGACGAACCTGCCGTTCGTCGACCTGGAGAAGAAGGAGTCGTTCATCGAGAACCGCAAGGGAGTGCCGGGGCTGGGGTTCGGCCTGCACAATGTGCGGTTGGAGGCAGTTGAGGGCCCGGTTGCGGTGCTCGGGGTCTTTGCCTATGATGCGCGCCCCAATCGCAGTCTCGAGCGGCGCCTGGTGGGCCAGGCGACCGCGGGCGAGACGGTGGCGTTCTCCCTCCCGTTCCAGGCCCGTCCCTTTGTGATCTGCCACGGGGGCCTGGCGGCGAAGACTGCCGACATCACCCCGGGGAAGGTGACGTTCACCGGCCAGGGCAGCGGGACGTACGAGGTGATCGGGGAGTAGCGCCGGGGCGGATGCCGACCGGCCGGCAAGACAACCGGATGTGTTGCTCGTGACCGGGGCATGCGAGTGGAGAGGCCGGATCCCGCAGAGCGGGAACCGCGTCGTGTGCGGTCGCAGTTTCCGGCCCGCGCGCAGGATGGCGTCCGGGGCCGGTGGCCCCGGCGGGGTGTGGGGCAGAGCCCCACGGTGTTCCCGGATCGGAGGGTGTCGCCATGCGTGTCGCCTGCAGTTTGGCTCTGCTCGCCGCCGCCGCGGCCTGGGGGCAGGTTCCCCGGCTTGTGCTGAGCGCCGACTTCGATGGGACTGTGACCGCCCAAAGTGGCCGCGGGGCGCCGCTGGTGGCCGGTGGCACCCCGGTCTTCGAGACCGGCAAGCGCGGTCAGGCGTTCCTCGCTGACGGCAAGGTGAAGCTCGCCTACCCCGCCGCGGGCAATCTGGACAAGTCGCGAGGCACCGCCTGCCTGTGGCTGTCCCCGCGCTGGGATGCCACCGACGGCCAGAGCCATGGGCTGCTCGCCGACGACCTCGAGTTCAACGACAAGCCCCGCAACAACCTCTACCTGTGGAAGTGGTCGGCCGGCGACGCCCTGCGCTTCGACATCCGCAGCGACGCCGACCGCTACATCACCCATCCCGTCCCGCAGTGGAAGGCCGGCGAGTGGCACCACGTGGCGATGACGTGGGACTGCACGCGCGGTACCCGGCTGTTTGTCGACGGGGTGGTGGCCGGGGCGAGTGGCTTCACCTGGACACCGCGCAGCGGCACGAAGCTGTACGTGGGCGGCAACTTCGCCGGAGACATGCCGGCCCGGGCCCTCATCGACGAGCTGCGCATCTTCGATGGTGAGCTCAACGCGGGCCAGATCGCCCGCGTGGCCGCCGGCGCCGCGATCCCCACCGTCCGCCTCACCGCCATGACGGCCCCCCCGACGATCACTCCGGGACGCCCGTTTGCCCTCTCGCTGCGCGCCGACGTCGCGGACCCGCCGGACGGTGCCTGCCGCGTGCTCGTCGAGGTCGATGGCGTCGTGCTCCCACCGGCCGCGGGCAGCGAGTGCGCGGTAACGCAGGGCCTTCTTGTCTTCGAGAACCTGCAGGTGGAGGTCCCGGTTTACTATCGGCTCCAGCCGGGCCGGCACGTCATCCGGGCCATGGTGGACGGCGCCTTCAATGACG
>CAZIWQ010000053.1:14398-14676 GCA_964542355.1 uncultured Armatimonadia bacterium | reverse complement strand
TTACGACCGCGCGCAACGGCTTCCCACGGCCGTAGGCTAGCGCATATGGGGGTGTGGGGTGTGGGAACGACAACGGCACGACGGCCGTGGGCCGGTCCTGGGCCCGCCTGGCGTGCGACTCCGGCGCTACGCCGGCGCACCGACTGCCTGGTGCCCGCGGCTGATCCGATGGCGCCCCCAGACGCGCACCGCGCCCGCGTGGCACACGACTCCGGCGCTACGCCAGTAGGTGGCGGAGGAGTGTTGCCTGCGGGCAGGAAATGGGGTGGGCGCAGGCG
>CAZIWQ010000053.1:0-14388 GCA_964542355.1 uncultured Armatimonadia bacterium | reverse complement strand
GCCTGCCGGGCGCGTCTACTCTCCGGGGTGCACACCGAGAATCACAACCTCACGCAGCTCACGATCGGATTGCTCGCCTGCGAGGCCCGTGGAGAGGATCTCGCCAACCGTTTTCGTGAGACCGACCGGTCGCTGACGTGGCGCTTCGAGCGCGGATGGGCCGAGTGGCACTCGGCGTGCTACCAGGATACGTGTATCAGCGAAGAGCCCTTCCTCCGGGCCCTGTCCCCGCCCCGCAGGGTCGGGGAGACGGTGCACGGCGTGACGACAGACGGCGATCGGGTCGCGGTCGCCCTCAGTGACATGAGCATCGCGATCGATGGCAGAGCCCGCCCCCATCCACCGGTGATGCTGCACGACTGCGAGTGCCTGCAGTCGGAGTACGACCGCGGCAGGGTCACCATCCGCACGCGGGAGGGGTCAGTCACCTTTGACGGCAGGGAGTGATGGTCCGATGCGTGCGTTCCGCAGTGCACTCGTCGTGCTGGCGGCAGTCGGCCTGGCGTCGGCCGATGACTGGTCGTTCACACGGCAGGTCTACAGCTTCGAGACGCAGGGCATGACCTACCAGGAGCTGGCCTCCGCCGGCGTGACCTATGTCACGCACGTCGCGCCGACGCCACAGGTGGCGGCGGAGGCCCACCGCTGGGGCATCAAGACGATGCCCTACGTCTCGCTCTACAAGGTCATTGACACCAGCCTCGAGCCCGCCTATGCGAAGCAGCCCTTCTGGCGCCAACTGGACTTAGTGCAGCACCCTGACTGGGTGCTGTACCGTCCGGATGGCAAGCGGCGCATCCCGTTCGATGACCCGAACTACCCGCGCGGCATCTTCCAGTCGTGCTGCAACCAGCCAGGCATTGCCGATGCCTACGTGAAGGGTGTCGAGGAGGTCATCCAGAGCGGCGCCGATGGCGTGTTCGTCGACAACGTGCATCCCTACCCGCGCTGCTACGGCCCGGACCTGGGGCTGCATCAGCACCTCGACCCGACCAAGGACAACACTGCGATGTACAAGGTCGCGCTGAGACGAGTGTATGAGGCGGTGAAGGCGCATGGCCCGGAGTTCGCGGCGATGCTCAACTCCGGCGGCCCCAACCATGCCTACATCGGCTATGGCGACAGCCTGATGTGGGAGTCGTGGGTCTATCGCTGGCCGGAGTCGAGTTGGACCGGCGACCGCGCGCGGCAGTGCCGGATGCACGACTGGAAGGCAGTCATTGGCGCCGAGAAGGACTGGCGGGAGTTCACGGCGGGCGGCGGCTCCATCGCACCGCTCACCTACCTGCCGATCCCCGAGCTGGAGCAGGCGCACGCCTACCTCGCCTACGTGTGTGCGAAGCTGTGCGCTTTCCAGCAGTGGACCTGTGCAGTGACCGAGCGTCAGGACACCGTGCGCCAGCTCTACCGCACGGCGCTGGGCCGGCCGGTCGGCCCGCTGGAGCAGGCAGGGGCGGTGTACTACCGGCGCTATGAGCAGGGCCTGGTCGCCGGGAACTCCGGCCGCGAGCCGGTCCGCGCCAACCTGCCCTGGTCGCTGCCGCAGCAGCAGGTGGCCGACCAGTACACGGGCGCGGTGCTCCCGGTGCGCGAGGGCAGCTTCGCGGCCGAACTGCCGCCCGACAGTGGGCGGGTGTACGTGACGCGCGCTGCCTACCTCGCCAACCTGCTGACCGACGCTGCGGGCATGGCCCAAAGCTGTGCCCTCCGGCTGGAGCAGGAGGGCGGCGACGAGCCACAGGCCGCGAAGTGCCGGCTGGCCGATCGGCAGGCCCGGGACTGCGCCGGTGCGGTGAGCAAGCTGGGCGAAGCCACGCCCCCGGAGCTGATCGATCGGGTCTGCGCGCTGCCGACGCTGCTTGACTTCCTGGTCGAGGCGCCCGCGACGGACCGCGTGCTCGAGGCCCGGCTGATGAAGGGCGAGGCGCTCGTGACGCAGGAGCTGCCTGCGATGCTGGCGGTGAAGGGACAGACGCCGTTTGACGCCCGGGTCAGCCCGGAGGGCGTGGTACTGACGGCCGGCGGTGCCCGGTTCAGCTTCCGGAACGAGGGCGACGGTGTTACCTTCCGCCTCGGGCCGAATGCGATGACCCTGTGGGCCGGCCCGGCCACCCATGCCGACGAGCGCTGGCTGCACGCCCGGCGCCTGCGCGACATCACCCTCGTCACGGACACCCCCACCGAGAAGACCGCCCAATTCGTGGTTCAGCTCTACGGGCGGAACACCGGCCATGACATCAGTGATTGTGATGCCCTCGTGACCGCCACCATCCGCGCGGGGATACCGGGCATCCGCATGAGCACGGCCCTGCGCAATCACACCGACAAGCCCGTGCCCGCCTACTGGTTCTGGAACATCGGCGGCCGCTGCCACACCACGCCGACCGGTGCCGTTGTGGAGCCCGGCAACCCCGCGATGGTCAAACAGGCCGGGTGGTACTACAACCACGAGCAGCAGGATGGCGGGGGCGGGCTGCTGCTGGTTGACTGGACGAACCTGGGCCATGGCTACCTGTTCGCGCAGCCCAAGAACCAGACCATCCCCGCCGGCGGCACGATGCCGATCAACTGGACCGCGTATGTTGTGCAGGGCGCCGCCGCGCGTGACCGCTTCCTCCCCCAGCGCGTGCGCTGGTACCGGCAGGCGGCCTCCCTGGCGGCGGGAGTGGTCGGTGGCGTGCAGCTCAGGCTGGAGGCCCCGCCCCAGGGAGTGGCCGGGGTACCGGCGTCTGTCTCCCTGGTCGTCTCAGGAACCGAGGCGGGCACTCTCGCCGACCTCCGTCTGGCCCTCGACGCGCAGGCCGGCACGACGGCCCTGGTCGTGCGCCCCACGCCCGATCGCCCCGGCACCTTCACAGTCGAGCTGCCCGCCACTGTGACACCGAAGCAGCGCGTTGACCTCACCGGGCGTCTCACGGCCCGGACCGCACGCGGCCCCCTCAGCCTGGTCAGCAGCGAGTCGCTGCGGGTGAAGCCTGCCCTCGAGCTCCACGACGTGCGCCAGGCACCCGCCGATGGGAACGCCGTGGCGCTGAGCGTGGTGCTGCGCAACAACCTGCCCACGCCGTTGCCGGTGAAGCTGCAGCTTGTGGTCGCTGGCCGTGAGGCCCCGGCCACTGCCACCGCGACACTGCCCGTCGGCACCGAGGGCAGTGCCGTAACCGTGACCGCCCCAGCGCCGGGCCTTTCCGCCGCCGGCGGCACCCGGCTCAAGACCCGGTTGACAGTCACGTACGAGGTGGCAACCGGCAAGCCACTCACGCTGACCGATGAGCGCGAGGTGGCCCTGACCCCGCAGACGAGCTGTCAGACCGCGGCCAATCCGCCAATCATTGACGGGGAGCTCGACGATAGCGGCTGGACCTTCGCTACCCGCCTGGCCGGGTTCGTGGACCATCTCACGGGCCAGCCGGCGCGGGAGCAGACTGTCTGCCAGCTCATGTATGACGACGCCAACCTGTACCTGGGCTTCGTGTGCTCGCAAGCCGACATGAAACACCTGCGGGAGCAAGCGCGGCCGGACGCCCAGGGGCTGAACCCGAACACGCCGGCTGATGACAGCATCGAGGTGTATCTGGCGCCGCACCCGCCCGACCCCGCCCACTTCCGGCTCTGTCTCAATGCCCTGGGCGCCGCCAAGTGCGATACGGCCAGGGGTGGCTGGACGGCGGCGTGCACGAAGGCGGCCGACCGCTGGACGATCGAGGTGAAGCTCCCGTTCCAGGTCATCGGCGCCACGCCGCGCACGGGGGACGTCTGGGGCTTCAATGCCTGCCGCAACAACCAGACGGTGAATGAGTCGACCTCGTGGTCGTGGACCCAGGGGCCATACGCGAACCCGGCCCGCTTCGGTGGCCTCAAGTTCACGACGGGGGGGCACTAGCCGGATGGCGCATGGACGCCGCCTTGCGCGCCTCCTGCTTCCGGGCTATGCTCACAGCACTGCCGGGCGCAGTTGACGCCAGGCCATTCTGCGCGGTGCATAGGGGAGTCTGCCATGCTCCAACGAGTCGCCATCCGCAACTTCCGGACGATCCGCGAGCTGGAGTGGTATCCTCGGAAGCTGAATGTCCTGGTGGGGCCGAACAACTCAGGGAAGACGAACCTGTGCTATGCGCTGAGGTTCCTGGCGGCAGCGGCGCGCTACGAGAACATCGACGACGCGGCCGCAGAGGCGTGCGGCTCCGTGACTGAGGTCCCCTGTCGGTTCGCACACGAGGACATCACGGAACTGGATGTCGTGGCGCGTGTCCCGCTAGTCGGCGGCCAGGAGGACGAGTTCCGGTATACCTTAAGGTTGCGGGCTGCGGAAGCACGCGACCTGGGACGGGGACAGGCACTCGTGGTTGCGGCAGAGAGGCTCGAGCGGTCCGGCATGCGCGACTGGCCGCCCCTGATCGAGCGCGTGGAGGACCAGGTCTCGCTGTTCAACGAGGGTCGCCATGGCAGGCCCGGCGGGAGCGAGCGTGACCGCGTGGAGACAACGGCACCGCCGCGCGAGACGATGCTGCACAGGCTGTACGAGGACCAGGGCAACCCCTCGGCGACTGCCTTCAAGCGCTGCCTCCGCCGCCTCACGTACTATCGAACGGACCCCAGCGACTTGCGGCGCCAGGCCCCGATCTTCCCTGACCCAGTGCTGGCAAGCAACGGTGCCAACCTGGCGTCGGTCCTGTATACCATGAAGAACGAGGAT
Source organism: uncultured Armatimonadia bacterium (assembly GCA_964542355.1). Classification (GTDB taxonomy): domain Bacteria; phylum Armatimonadota; class Zipacnadia; order Zipacnadales; family JABUFB01; genus CAZIWQ01. The sequence goes on along the minus strand of CAZIWQ010000053.1, from coordinate 9,692 downwards.
GAAGGTCTCTACCGCCAGCTTCTGGGGCTGATCTCTGAGATTGAGCCCCGGCTGGAGTTCTTCCGGTTCGTGCCGCTCGCGGACGAGACGGTGGTGGCAGAGGTGGAGATGCGGGGAGGCGAGCGCCCCCTGAGCATGTCGGCCGTCTCGGACGGCACACTGCGCTACCTGGCGCTGGCCACCATCAGCCTCCAGAGCCTGCTCAGGACCACCCGGGAAGTGGAGTGGCCTTCGGTGGCCATGATCGAGGAACCCGAGAACGGCCTCTATGCGCGGTACCTGCGCAAGCTCGTGGAGCGCCTGGAACACCTGAGCGAGCACACACAGACCATCATCACCACCCACAGCCCCTTCGTGTTGGATTACTTCGACGACCGGCCGGAGAGCATCTTCGTCGTGCGGACAGGTGACAGCGACGAGGGTACCAGCATCAGCCCTCTGAACCCCGAGCGCCTCAGAGCCATGCTGGAGCACACCTCGATGGGAGAGATGCTCTTCAGCGAGGTGCTGGCGTGAGGATCGCCACACTCGGCGAGGACCGGATGCACGATGCCGTCCTGCGGGGGTCTGGCCGCTCGTTGGTGCCCGCACGCGCAGATCGAGACGGGTGAGTTCCGTGGGCACAGCACCCGCCGCAAGCAGCTCCTCGCTGAATACGTGCGTCTTCTCGAGCGTGGAGGGTGTGTCTGTGCGGCCATCCTGCTCGACGCGGACGAAGACACATGGACGGAAAAGGTGAGCAACGAGCGCTCCAAGCTACCGGCCCCATACGCCGAGGTCACCGTGATCGGTGCCCCAGCACGCAACATCGAGTGCTGGGTGTCCGCGGATGTGGATGACTTCTGCAAGGTGACCGGGGCCAATCGACAGGAGCTTGAGGCAGCCCACGGGAGGGATCCGAAGGGCGTCGTCCGCCAGGCGCTCCGCCGTGCCGCGGGCCAACGGGATGTCCACGACTACGTGGTGCGCTTCGTCGCGGGAGCGCCGTTGCGCGCCTGGCTCAGCATGTCTTGCTTCGCGGCCTTCTATCGGCAGTGCAAGGAGCTAGCCGCGAGACTGCAGTGCCAGGGCCTACCGAACGAGGCCGACTCCGCTGCCCGCACCAGCCCCCCCCTGACCGCAGGGCCGTCACCGCCCGTCCGAGACCCCGTACCCGGGCAGCTACCGAGCAGTCTGCGGCTACCAGGGGCATCCCTGAGCGCTGGTCGACGGTAGGTTGGTGCGAATCGATAGGAGGACCCCTAGCATGCGTCTTGTGCCCGCGCTGTCACTGCTCTGTGTGATGTGGTACGTCGCCGGTGCGCAACCGCTCCCGGCAGCGGGACAGGACGTCCCCTTCGGCCAGCGGGAGATCGATAAGCTCCCCAAGTCCCGCTACGCCGAGCCACTGTCGGGTGAGACGTCCTGGTACTGGAACGCCTCCAGTGAGCAGGCGACGGCTCCGCGCCTGCTAGTCCACCCGAAGCCGAGCTTCCGCGTTGGCGCCGACGGTATGGAGCGTCTCTGCGTCGTCGAGGCCGTCTTCCCGGGCGGTAACGGACAGGCGGGGACCTTGCGGTTCTCGTGCGGTGACTGGTCCATGGCCGCCGCGGCCGATTGGCTCGCACCCAAGACCCAGTACCGGGCGATGTGGCTGCCGGCCACCCTCCGGGAGGCACGGGCCGAGTTGGTGGTTGGCGGCATCACCGCCGCCCGGGGGGAGTTCGCGACTGCTGAGGGAGCCCCTCCCGGCGTGTTCGAGGTCGACATCCCCGGCGAGCCGGTCTACGTGGACCACGGCTTCGGTCTGATGCCTGCCCGCCACGTGATGGCCTATCCCGGACAGAGGGTCCGCGTCCGCTTTGCGCCCGGGCCGACCCCGCGCACGGGAGGGCTTGTTTCCGGCAGCCTGCGCGACACGCGGGGCGCCGAGGTCGGGGCTCTCCGCCGCCGCGTGGGCGCGGACCGCAGTGTCACAGAGCATCTCGACACGAGCGGGCTGCAGCCGGGAACCTATGCGCTCGACCTGAAGGCCTCGTGGCCCGAGGAGCGCCGCGCGCCAGGATCATCCCCCCTGCGATCTGACGCACTCGCCCGGAGCTTCCGCGTCACCCTGGTGGCCCCCGCCGGCGACCCGGGGTTCGGCGCCCACTACACCTCGCTGGACTGCGCGGCGCCGGTCTACGTCTCGCGCACGGAGACCAGGCCCTGGCAGGAGCTGTGGCGCGGGCGCGAGCTGCGGGATGTCGTGGTGACCTTCCCCCATGCCCCCTATCGCTTTGTCTTCTGGCGAGGCACGAGCTTTGTACCGTGCTGGGCCTTCAACAGCACCTGGCTGTGCTATGAGTGGCTGGAGGCCGAGCCCGACTTCAACGGCGCGATCGACTGCGTGGAGCCGATCATGGACAAGGAGTGCAACAACTCGCGCGCCCGCATCGTCGCGGCATCCCCCGCCCGCGTTGTCATCCACTGGCGTTACGCCCTCACCGACTTCGCGCAGAAGGTCATCAACGACGAGTGGGCCGACGAGACGTACACTCTGTATCCGGACGGCGTGGGGACGCGCAAGCTGGTGGGATGGTACAAGTCCGGCTGGCACGAGAACCAGGAGCTCATCGCACTGAACCGGCCCGGGAACGCCCCCCACCAGTCCCTCGCCCCGCAGGCCCTGACGCTGCTGACGACGGACGGGAGGCGCCAGCGCCCCTGCTGGCCACGGCCCTACTTCAGTGTGGACGGTTGGCCTCACATCATCGCCCGGGTGAACATCCCCTCGCAGCCATCCCCCTTCATGGTGGTGGACGACGGCAGCGCGCAGGTGAAGACATGGTGGGACCCTCCCGTCGCCAAGCCCGGTCTGTTCAACACGTACCTCCACTGGCCCATCTCGCGTGGCATTCGCACCACGTGGCTGGACGACCCCCGGGACTTCGAGCGCCCGACGCACAGCAATCTCGTGAACATTGTGCACCGGGAGGCAGTGAGCGAGGCGGACCACCGGGAGTGGTACTGGCTGATCGGGGTGGCCAGACGTGACCGGGACATGCAGGCGTCTGCCGCAAGCTGGCTGACCCCCGGCACGGTCACGGTAAGTGGGGGCGTCGCCACCGGCTACGACCGCACCCAGCGGGCGTACACGATCACGGCAGACCCGCAGGCTGCTCGCATCCAGGTTACCGTGGCACCGGAAGGCGCGGGCCTCGTCAACCCCGCCTTCGTAGTCTCGGGCGCGAACCGGCGGGTCACGCAGGCAGATTGCTCGGTTCCGCCGAGGCGAGTCGCGGTGGGGAGGGAGCGCGAGGGGCACGACCTCGTGGTGTGGCTGCAGGGCCGCTTCCCCGAGGGGCTGACGCTCACTTTGCACTGAGCCCCCGCTCGCTCCGGAGCGCACCGGCAAGCTCAGACATCAGTGGAGGCACTGCATGAGAACCGCTCGCCTCGTCGCGATTGTGCTGACCCTGGCCGTCGCCGCAACGGCCACGCAAGTCGCTGCCCCGTATCCGCGAGGACATCGCACCCGCCTGTACGGCACCATCGTCATGCACCTGGCCGGAAGCCCGGACGACCTGGGAAGACAGCACGCCCGGATGGCACGCAGACTCGTGCGCCGCGTGGTCAACGATGTGATCGTGCAGGGCGAGGGCGCCGGTAGCCGCCATGACAGCCTGATCAAGGGCGCCATGGTCATGGAGGGGTACCTGCCCGCGGAGTACCGGGCGGAGCTGCAAGCTCTCGCGCGGGAGACGGGGCTTGCTTACCCCGACCTCGTGGCCCTGCAGCTCTTCGGGGACGTGCAGCGGGGGCAGGGCTGCACCTCGTACGCCGTCTACGGCCCGGCGACGAAGACCGGCGAGTGCATTGTCGGGCGCAACATGGACTTCTGGGATCACGGGGTCACGGCGTATGCCGCCTGCCTCATCCACTACACCCCAACCACCGGCATCCCGTTCGTGACGACCTCCTGGTGCGGTATCATCAACGGCTGGACCGCGATGAACGCCTGCGGCATCGTCTGCGCCAACAACTCGGCCTATGGCGGGAAGGACAGCATCGAGGGGTTGTCGACCTGCTTCATGGTGCGGAAGGTGGCCCAGTATGCGCACACCGTGGAGGAGGGCATTCGGATCGTCCAGGAGACGCCACGGGCCTGCGGAACGAACCTCATCATCGCCGGGGGCGATCCCCCGCAGGCCGCGATTGTGGAGTTCGATCACGAGCAGGTCGTCGTGCGCCGGGCCAGGGATGGCTTTGTGTGCGCCGCCAACAGCTTCCGTGCCCTCGGCCGCCCGGCACCGTCGGCGCCCGAGCAGGGGGCCGACACGCCGGGAGGCGAGCCCGCCCTCGACTACAGTTTTGGCTACTCACGCGATGACATCCTGACGCGATGGATCCGCGAGACCTATGGCCGGATCGATGACACGATGAACTTCGCCGCGGCAGAGGGGGTGCCCATCCGCTCCATCAACCTGCACAGTGCGCTCCTGTTCCCCCAGCGGCGGTCGTTCCGGGTCTCGATGGGCAAGTGCCCTGCCGCCGACTACCCCTACCGGCGCTACCGGCTGACGGAGCAGGGGGTTGTCGCCGACCACGCGCCGTGAGGCCGCCCGCTGTGACGGCGCCGTCTGCGTCGCCCCTTCGCGGGGATGTCACCCTGAGCGACCGTCCCGCGCCGCGGGACAGCGAAGGGTCTGCTCCGGGGGCCTGCGACAGTCTACCCCTTCAAACCAAGCACCCCGACCGTCTCGCCACAGCCGTAGGCGGTGGCGCCGTACTCCTTGCCCATTGACTCGCGGCCGAAGGCGGCGGCGTCCTCGCCGGAGAGCAGTGACTGCAACTCGGCCTGCAGTCGCCCGAACTTCGTCTCCCATGCCTTGCGCAGGATCCGCAGGTGCTCCTCATCCCCGGTCAACACCACCCTTTTGCGCAGGGCCATCATGATGACCCCGAACTGCCGCATCAGCCCCGTCGCCGGACAGGAGGTGTAGCGCCAGTCGCTGTGCTCCTCGCGCCACGTGTCGTTGTTCAGATGCGTAACGGCCCGGCGCACGACCTCGGGGATGCGCTCGTCGCCCGTCAGCTCGTGGTAACGGGTCAGACCGTTGACGCGGACGGCGCTGATGAAGCCTGCCTCCCCCACATGCTTCTTCGTCTTGCAGTAGCAGTGTCCCCACGGTAGATCATAGAGCCAGCCGCCGCAGTTGGGGTCCTGCTCCTCGAGCGCGTCGTCGGCCAGGCGGTGCATCGCCCTCATGAAGCGCTCAGACGGGGCGACCTCGTGGCAGCCTGCCAATGCCAGCATCGTCCAGCCGTTGACGCGGCCGCAGTGATCCCAGCCCTTGAACTGGTATTGCTCGTCCTCGATCAGCCCGCACAGGTTCGCGCCGATGGCCGCCAGTGTCTCTTTCGTCCACGGGTCACCGGTCAGCATGTACTGATAGGCGAGGCCCTGGGTGAACACATGGCCCAGGTTGTTCGGCTCGAGGCACAGATAGGGGTTGGGCTGGTCGTGGCCGGCCTGGCGATAGAGCTCCACGTACAGCTCGCGGATCTGGGCCACGGGGTGGAAGCCGGCGACATGACCGATGGTGTGCTGGTGGACGATGCCGGCGCGCGCCGGCAGCCCGTGCCCGAGGTCCTCCCGGTAGTAGCGGGCCAGATCCTCGTTGGCGGCGTGCACGACATCCACCTCGGCCATGTGACGGGCCGCGATATCGCCGGCATGGAAGTAGCGCGGGTCGCCGGTGCGCGCAAACTGCACGAGCATGTGCAGCGGGGTGTCGTACTCGTGGTTGCCCCAGTTCGAGCGGCGCTCGCCCCACCAGTCGCCCCAGTTCATCGCACCATAGTCGCGGTGGCCGTCAATGGAGCGCTCGTAGACGGTGAAGAGCTGCTCGGCCCAGGTGTCATAGGCTTCCAGGCCCGGCGTTCCCGCGGCGACCTGTGGCCCCCACACGCCGGTCGCCAGGGCCTGTGCCGGGTCAGCGGAGGGCACCAGCGGGTGGTTCGCCAGCTCCGCCAACGCCGGGCCGTTGCCCGCGAGATCAACCCACACCTGCCAGCGCCGCGACTGCCCCTGGCGGAGGCGATAGCAGTCTCCGGCGAACAGGTAGTCATGTTTGTACCAGGGCCCCATGTGGTCGAAGCAGCCGGCCTCGAACGCCGGCAGCAGGTCCACCGCTACGCTTTCGGCGTCGACGCTCAGCGCCTTGGGCCACTGCTGCCAGAAGTCGCGCACCGCCAGCGCCAGTGGCCCGCCGGCATGCAGCTCCACCCAGCCCGGCGCCCGGTGGCCGTCGCCCGCCACGCCCTCGAGCCGGTACCGCGCATCGTCGATCTGGAGCAGACGCACACCGGCCGCCGGGTCGCCCTCCCACATCGGGTCCCCGCCGATGGCGGCGGAAGTGATGGCATGCGCCGGGCGCAGCACCAGGCGCAGGCTGCGGAGACGCTGGATCAGGCCTTCGTCCGCGTTGATGACGACCAGCGGCTCGAGCAGCACCCGCGACGACCCGGCGAAACCACTCACCCGCAGGCGGAAATCAAACCACCGCTCCCCGCGGTCATTGCGGAACGCCCCGGCCAGGCCGAGCGTGCCGCGGAGCGGCCCGGGTGCCTCGACGGTCACCTGCTCGATCCGGGCGTGCCACAATGCCCCATCCTCGTCAGTGAGCTCAAGCGCTAATGTGCCATGTCGCGTGAGGTCAAGCAGGCCCTCGTGGGTGGCGACGAGGGCGTACTCCCCCGTCGCTAAGGACCTGCCGCCGTTCCCGATGGTCACCGGCTGCGCGGGCGGTACGGCCTGGCCGCTCCAGCTCAGCGAGTACTGCCGGCAGCCACCAGGTGGCGGGGCCGACTGGAAGTCCAGGAGCACCCAGCGCACGCTGCCATCCGGCCAGGTGGCCAGCACCTCGCTCTGCACGGGGAGTTCGGCGCCACCCTCGTCACGGAGGCTGAACACGGCATCCGACGGGGCAGCCCCCCGGGGGAGGGGCACGCCGCCGCGCACGGGGCGCAGGTCATCATTGCCGGCACTGCCGAAGACACGCACTGTGAGGCTATCCATGTGATGCATCACCCTGAGGTCAGGCTGGTACCCGCGGTTGGGGCACCGGTCTGTTGGCTGTTCAGGACAGAATCACCTTCCGAGGCTAGTGCTGCAACCGTACTCCGGCTCGGAGACCACGACCGGGCCGCGCGGCTCATTCCTCGCCGCGAGCCCTCGGAGTCCGGCCCCTCCTCGGCGCTCGTCGCGTGCGCTCTGGCCCGGGATGCCGGCGAGAAGCGGGCGCTGGCACCAGGTGCGGTTGCACTACTTGGGGGGGACGCGTCGCCGGGTGTAGTGCAGGTGGCCAAGGGGCGATCCTGACACCCGTTGACTGAGCGTCTCCACGGCGGGTAGAATCGAGTTGCCGTGGAACGAACGTGGACGCCTGCACCGCACAGGCCGGGGAGCGCACTGGCGGATGGCCGCCAGGGAGGACATCCAAGATGGCTGTCGAGATCGTGTTCCCACACGGAGCCCCGGCGGGTAGCCTCCAGCCGGGGCAGTACGCTGTCGTCGAGTGCGATGCGCCGGACAATCCCAGCGCCATCTTCGAGGTCGATGAATGGTGCCGTGAGCACGGCTACGAGCGAACAGGGGAGTCCTGGCTCGGCGCGCGTACCCGCCAGGATGGGCGCCGGGTCTACCGGGCGCGATGCTACCGGCCTTACCCGGAGGAGGACCAGGCGCTGAGGGCTGACATGAGCGAGTTCGAGGCTCGGGTGCGTGAGATGCAGGAGACGCCACCCACTGCGGACCTCCGCCGGATGGGAGGGTGACCCCTGGCGACGCTCACCGCCCCAGTACACGGACGCGTCCTGTTCGACACGAGCCTCGTGGGTGCCTATCTGTTCCGGGAGGCCGGCACCGGCCACGCCCAGGCCGCGTTCAGGGCTGTCTCCGAACGCCGCTGTACAGCCTACGTGTCCCCTCTGCTGTGGGCCGAGCTGCAGCAGGTGTGCCGCAGGAAAGCAACCAGAACCACCGCGATATCCCGCGATGACGTAGAGGTCGGCTATCAGTTCGCGGCTTGGCTGCCACTGCACACGGCACCCGGCGAGGCATTCCCTCCCGAGCATCGCGCGGAGGTGTGGTCCTGGATGTGGGACCTCCAGCGGCCTAAGGGCCATCCGAACGACCCCGATTTCCTCGCGATGGGTCGCCGCCACCACATGCCGATCTGGACGCTGGACGCGAAGTTCCGCGACTTCGCGCACAGCGACCCCGCCCTCGCGGGCATCGTTCTGTTGGTTGGCCAGGACGTCGTACCCTGACGTCGGCCAGCCGCGCCTCGTCTCAGGAACGTGCTCGCCTGCGCGGTACTTGCCTCAGTGAGAACGCAGCTTGCGGTGTCCATCTCAGCCGACTGCTGAGGCCCGCTCCTGCTCCTCCCATGCGCCCCCGGGGTGCCGCGCGGTGGCACGGGGCCGAAACTCCGCTGCCGGCATACCGCTAGCTATCTGCCGTCGTCAGCCTGCGGGTCCACACTCGGGCCGCAGCCCTGGTCGCACGTATCACTCCGTGACCCCGCAGTCGGCATCCAGAACACCCGGGCCTCGCCCGGTCGGTCCGCGAACTGCACTGCGTTGACGGCCACGGCCTGCGGTTGCGCCTCGAGCTCTAGGTGTGCAGACGAGATCAGAGCACTCTCATACCGCCTGTGGCCGACGCCGGCCTTCTGGACGGCAAAGACTGACCTGACGCGCAGCGTTGCAGACCGAAGACGGCGACGTTCGCCTCGTTCGTCGACGATGAAGACCTCACGCGCAGGCGTCAGGCCACTGACCTCGACAACAGGCTGTCTGTCCGTCACGTCGGACAGCACGCGGAACACATTCAGGAAGTTGTCCCTGTAGAAAGCCGACACCGCCTCCCTGCAAACCGTATCGAGGCAGTGCTGGATCAGCTCCAGTAGGGAACAGAGCTCTTCGCCCTCCGTGTCAGTCACAGGATCAGTGGCTCCGGCCTTCTCCTCCAGTGGGGGGGTGGTGTCCAGTGTCGCAGACAGGAGATGGTCGCGCCGCGATAGCTTCCCGATCCCAAGCTTCGCGAACTCCGTCGGCCATTCGGCTGCCAGCACCCCTTCGAGTGTCCGAGCGTCGACTCCGTGCCTCCTCGCCTTGCGGAGAGCCGAATCGGAGAATCCCGATGCCGAGACGGCGATGACCTTGTCCACTCCGAGGTCCGCATACTTGCCGATCAGTTGGTCGATCCACTCAAGATCGCTCCTCCGCCCTCTGTCTCGGAACTCGACCGCGACACGGGAGGGAAGCCCTACGACGGACTGCTCGATGAGGATATCCACCTCCCTCATGGCCCCAGAAGTGCCTTCCTGAAGCTCCGCGGACTCGCTGACCTTCGCTTCGAGTGGGGCCAGTTGGCGGTGAATGTAGGCCAACACTCGCTGACGTGGGGTCGTGCGCTTGGGCACCGACGCTCACCTCCGGGCTCGCACTCCGTCTGGGGCGTTCGTGGGAGGACGGACACGTCTGGGGTCTCAGGGAATCAGCCCGAGAGCAGCCCGGGGAGGCACGGGACATGAGGCTGGCCCCCATCCCGGCCGTCCTCAGCACCCCGACCGTCGGCAGTGCCAGGCGGCAGGTCCGGCGGCTGATCGCTCACCTGCTAGCCTCTCGCCATGATCTGCCTCCCATGGCGGCCTGGCATCAGA
>CAZIWQ010000052.1:10695-14685 GCA_964542355.1 uncultured Armatimonadia bacterium | reverse complement strand
AACGGCGGGGAGACGGCACGGAGGCGATCCCGCAGGGCGGGATCGGGGTCCCAGGGAACGGCAACGGCGCAGCCTGTCCGTGGCAGGAGGAGCCGACGCGGGGCGCGAACGTATCCGCACGCGCCCGTGAGGCGCCGCGGTGGATCACGAAAGGAACCGATCACCCGACCATGGAGACCGTGCCCTTTGCCGACCTGCAGCTCTCCCGGCTGATCCTGGGGACGGTGCAGCTCGGGCTGCCGTACGGCATCGCGAACCGGACCGGGCAGCCCTCGTACGAGCAGGCGCGGGATATCATCGCCTGCGCCTGGGAAGGGGGCGTCACCTGCCTGGACACCGCCGCCGCCTACGGTACCAGTGAGGAGGTCATCGGCCGGGCACTGGCGGAGCTGGGGATTGCGGGGCAGATGAGCGTGGTGACCAAGCTCCCGCCCGCGGAGGTCGACGCCGCATCGCCGGACACGATCGAGCAGGTGGTCGAGACGATGGTGGCCCGTTCGCAGCAGCGGCTGCGCCGCGAACGCCTCGACATCTGCCTGTTCCACCGCGAGGAGCATTTCCGCTATGTGGATGCGCTCCTCAAGCTGAAGGAGCGGGGATGGGTCGGGCACGTGGGGTGTTCGGTGATGACGCCGGCGGCGACGCAGGCGATCCTGGCAACCGGCCAGGCGGAGGCACTGCAGATCCCCACTAACGTGCTGGACCGGCGGTTCACCGGGGCGGGGTTGTGTCGGGCCGCGGCCGCCCAGGGGACCGCCGTCTTCGTCCGGAGCATCTACCTGCAGGGCCTGGTGCTGATGCCGGAGGAGGAAGTGCCGGCGGAGCTGGCTGCGGCCATCCCCGTGCGGCGGCGGATCGCGAGCCTCGCCGCCGAGGGGGGGATGACCGTGGCAGAGCTTGCCATGCGCTATGTGCTGGGGCTCGCGGGACTAACCGCCATCGTGGTCGGAGTCGACACGGTGGAGCAGCTCGGCCGCAACCTCGAGCTCTGCCGGCGCGGGCCGCTCGACCCGGCGCTGGCCGCGGCGGTGGAGGCTGCTGTGCCCGACCTGCCCGATCAGATCCTGATGCCGAACCTGTGGCCGCAATGACGCGGGACTGCGAACCGCGAATCCACCACTGACCACACGGAACACACCGCACCCGTAAGGAGAGACAGCGATGCTCGGATCCATCTTCAGCATGACGGTGCCGTCTGGTGGGCGGGCGACCGGCCTCCCGGCCGAGATCATCTGCGAGGGGCAATACGTCCAACACCTGCAAGGGATCGCCGGCAACGGCGTCGATACCCTCTATTGGAGCTTCACTACCGTCGTGGTCAAGACCGACCTGACGGGGAAGGTGCAGGCCCGGGTCGAGGGGCCCTATCACCACGGCGACATCTGCCTCGCGGGCGACAGGCTCTATGTGGCATGGTCGAACAAGTTCAACTCGCCGGGCGCGGACTCGCACGTGTGGGTCTACGATGCCAACGACCTGTCGCTGCTCACGAAGGTGCCGGTGCCCGAGGTGACGTTCGGTGCCGGCGGGCTGGACCATCGCGACGGCCACTTCTTCATCATCGGTGGGCTGCCCGAGGAGTACGAGGAGAACTACGTGTACGAGTACGACGGCGAGCTGCGGTATCTCAAGACCCACGTGCTCCCGTCCGGTCACACGAACCTGGGCATCCAGACGGCGTGCTTCCACGACAACCAGTGGTGGTTCGGGTGCTACACCGTTGCGGGGAAGAAGGGTCTGCTGCGGGCCGACAGCAACCTGGAGTTGGTGGGCATCTACGACGTATCTCCGGCGTTCGGGTTGGTCGGGTGGGGTGCGGGCCGGTTCCTCGTGGCAGAGCACTTCGGGGAGCAGTGGCAGGCGAAGGTGGTCCCGATGGTACCAGATGAGAAGCTGGGCCTGGCGGCGGCGGGGTGAGGATGGACGGGGGCTGCTACGCTCAGGCCCAAGGGGTTGCGTGTGGGAGAGGCCGCCGGCCTGCAGGTAGACCGCGCTGCACCTCGTGCCCGCCACCCTCCGCGCCTGTCGCGCGCGATTCTGGGGCCGCGCAGGGGACAGGCTACGTTGGCGGGAGCAATGGAACCTCCGGCAGCGGGGAGCGTTCCTATCGTTGTTGCACCTGGACAGCGGCTCTTTGACATATGGACATGGACCCCCGTGGGAGAGGGGCGGAGGGCCCCGGTCGTCCAGACCGGACGACGGCCCGCAAGCTCCCCGACGCCTCTTCTCGCGAAGAGGGGGCATCCCCCATGTCCGATTTTATTGCGAACGCGGTACGTACCGGCGTGGCGCTTGGATTCGCTGCCACGCTCATCGTGATCGTGTGGCGCCTGCTGCCGTACGTGCCGTGAAATTGTTGGCCCGGGATCATCCCGGGCCGTTTTTTCTCTCGCCCTTGAGAGGGTCGCGTGACCACAGGGACTACCCCCAACTGTGCTGGCCATCAGGGCCGATGCTGGCCATCGGCGGCGGTGCGATCGTGAGCGGTCTACGCGCCGTCGCGGAGCAGCACCAGCCCGGTGGCTGTCTGGCCGCTTGCGATGTCGACTGCCTTGATCTGCCATTCCCCCGTCGGGTCATTCAGTGCCGGGATGAAGGAAGCGGTTGCTTCCTTCACGCCCGGCTTCAATAGATGCGGGCCGGAATAGCAGGACCGCAAGGTCCCCGTCGTGTCGCGGACCTCCAGTCGCACTACGGAGTTGTGCTGCGCCGGTTCCGCAAGACCCACTCGACACTCCACAGGCTTGCCGATCGCGGCCTGCGGCGGCAGGCTCAGCGTCGGTGCCGGGAGCGGCGTCGGTGAGAGGCAGTACAGCTTCGCTGCCCCCGCGTACAGCACCGCCGTGATCCGGTCGGTCCTCCCCAGGTGCTTGCCGCCCCGCACATCGTAGACCTCGAGCTTCTCGGGCAGCGTGATCGTGAACGCGTCGTCCGGGGCACCGGTTTCGTAGTCGCGGATGATGCCGACATAGCGCGTCTGCTGGTCGGTGAAGTGTACCACGTGGCCGTGGAAGGCTTGCTTCCCCGCCGGCACGATCGGTGTCTTCGGCCCAATGCCGGCCAGCCCCAGTGCGCCGCCGATCAACTGCCGGAAGGCCATCTCGCCCGGGCCTCCCATCTGCCGCTCCTCGCGGAACGGCACCAGGCACAGGTTGAGATAGACGGCCTGCCCCTTGCCCACAGGGTGCACGTAGATCGCGCCCGTGGCCGGATCGCCGGAGGAGAGAACGGACCTCGCTGCGGCCGGCGTCACCTTCCCAGCCGGCGCGACCCCGGCAATCGTCGCCCCGGGCTGCAGGAGACCCCAGGCCTGCTGCAGGCTGTAGCGGAGGCCCGCGGCCCCGACCGGCTCGTGGGCGGCGCTGAGGCCCACCAGCTCGTCCAGCCGGTCAGCCTTCAGGGTCCGGCAATGCTCGTCCATCCAGCCGACGCTGTTGTCCGCGATCACCACACCGCCGGCCTGCGCGAACGCGATGGTCTGCGCCACCTCCGCCTCCGACAGCGCCAACGCCTCCGGCAGGATCAAGGCCCGGTAGCCATGCTCAGCAAGGAAGCCGGGAGTCGCCAGTTGGGCGTAGGCGACGAAGTCGAACTGCAGCCCCATGTCATGCAGCAGGTTGACCCAGGCGTTGCGGACCTTCTGCGTGCGCTGCTCCCGGTTGAGGATGAAGTTGGCCTGGATGCTGGGCTGCGAGTAGAGGATGGCAATCGGCGCCGGGTCGCGCCGCGCGCTGCGCAGCAGCATCCACGCCCCCCCGTTGACCTCCGCCAGGTAGTCCTTCGCATCCCGCCCGATCTCGGACAGCGTGAGGTCCGGGAGGAAGTAGTTTGGCGTGCCCAGTGAGGTCTGGCCGAAGCACTCATAGAACAGGCCCCACCAGTGGCGGGATTCGACGGCCGGCCCGGAGCCCCGGCCGCACGCGTTGTGCAGGTAGGGCACGACCAGCGTTCCCGTCGTGCGGCTGAACGCCTGGTGCATGTACTGGGTGT
>CAZIWQ010000052.1:1833-10685 GCA_964542355.1 uncultured Armatimonadia bacterium | reverse complement strand
ACAGCTTCCACCAGTCCATGCCATTGCCCGCCACCGCGTCCTGGGTGCCCGAGATGCTGATCTTCGCCTGCGGGTCGACCTCCTCCAGACTCCTCTGGAGGTCGGCGAAGAAGCCGGCGAGAGTGTCGTCCATGAAGGTCCGGAAGTCCGCCCACGGAGCATAGTTGCCCCCCTCGCGTTGGCGCGCTTCCTCCGCCGTCAGCGGCTCGATCTCCGCCCAATCCTTGTACGCGGTCTCCCATTCGCGGTTCAGGGCCTCGATGGCGGTGTAGTGCTGCTTCAGCCACTCGCGATAGGCGGTGATGCTGGCCGGGGAGAAGTCGAAGTCATGGTAGGAGTTGTAGGAGGTGAGACTCATCTCGTCGCCGAGGCAGTAGGCGAAGCCGCCGCCGTAGGTCATGGCCGTCCGGGCCGCCTTGAGCATCGCCTGCCTGGCCTTCGCGCGATAGGCCTCGTCCCACAGACACGGCTCACGCATCAGGAAGCGGCGGTCCTTCGTCTTGGCGTAGGTGTTGTACTTCTCCCCGAACTTGCGGTCGGCGATGTCCCAGATGCACAGCGGAGAGGTGTAGCTGTTGCCCTCCGCATCGAGCAGCGCGAACAGCGGGTTGTCCATCATGCTAACGATGCCGATCTGCCCGGCGAGCCGCCGGCCCACATCGTGCAGATAGGGCAATGCCCAGCCGTGCATCGGCGAGTTGTACCACTCATACTGGCAGCAGCGGAGCGGATCCCAGACGCGTGGCTTGAGGAACAGGGCGGTCTCGGTGCGCTGGCTGAGGACCTGTTCGCCACGTCTGAGCCGTGCCTCGACCGTCATGGGGATGGAAAGCACATCCAGTAGGCGGGTCTCGAGCCGGACGGGAGGCCGGGCCGTTCCCACGATCTCTCTCCCGACCAGCCGACCGTGCGCATCCGTCACCCTCACCTCCAGCACATCGTCTGCCCCCGTCTCCCCGGTCAGCTTGACCTGCCCCCGCAGCACCGGGTCGGCACCGGTCGGCACGATCGGCGGATCGAGCTCCAGGGCTGCCGTCTCGTAGAACCCGGAAGCCCAGGTGACGACCTGGCCCTGCTCCGTCAGGACACGCAGGTCCGTCAGCGTCATCCCCGGTATCAGGCCCTCCGGGGGCGCGAAGCCGAACTCGTGCTTGCCCGGCGTGAGTGGCACGGTGCGCCGCTGGACCTTCTCGTCCTCAGAGAAGCGGTTGCGGTAGGTCAGCTCCAGCACGACGCTGCGGTTCCCGTCCGGGCTCGTGACCGTGACGGTCACATCGCCCTGCGGGTCCTGCCGGGTCACCTCGGCGGTCAGGCCGGGCTCGCGATGGGCGGCCCACAGCAGGCTGCGCCCGAGCAGGGAATAGAAGTACTCCCAATACCGCCACGTGATCGTGCGGCTGTCCCGGTCGGTCATGAGGCCGGGCTTGCGGGTGCTCTTGTCCGTCTCGTTCGCAGCCATCGGCGTCAGGCGGCTGAAGCTCCAGCCTCCCTCAGCAGTAAGGTTGTGCGAGTAGACATCCCAGGCGAAGCAGACGCAGCGGCCCTTACCGATGGCGTGGGTGCTCAGGAGCGGCTTCGCCGGCTGCTTGCTGTCGGGTCTGTGGGCGAGCAGCACCTGCTCGGGTGCAACGTCCGCCCCGCGATAGGCCAGGCCGGCGATCTTCGGCAGGAGGTCATAGGGGACACCCACGGTCAGGAAATGCGGCTTGCTGAGCTCCATGAAGCCGTAGCCGCTCCTGGCCTCGCCGGAGGCGAAGGGCAGTGCGTCCTTCAGCGCGCCCGTGACCCCCACCGGGGCCACCAGCACGAGACCGGCGCCCGCGCTGACCTTATCCAGGATTGCCTGTTTGGTGTCGGCGTCGAAGGTCTTGTCCCAGTGCAGCCCGGCGATCATGATGACATCGAACGGCTGCCGGAGCTTGGTCTTGAGGCGTGCCCGCGCCTGCTCGGGGGTCCTGACCGATTGCTCGCCGACCTCGGTGAAGTAGCCGCCACTGGCGTCGTAGAAGAGCTTCTCGGTCTCGACGTCGAGGTCGAAGCGCTGCATCAGCTCCACGATCTCGCGCTGACGCCCGCAGTCGGCGAGGATCAGGGCCTTGAGCGTCCCCCCGGCGTACGGCTTGGCCCATTGCACGTGGGGGGAGACCACTTCCAGTGAGAGCTTGTGCTCCGGTAGAGCCGTCTCCGCGGCGGCGGTGGCCGGCTCCTTGCTTCCGACTTGCGCACATTCCGGCGCGAGCGCGTACTTCGCGCTCGGAGCCCCGGCGACCAGCGGCCGCTCCAGCGATCCGATCGGCTGGCCGTTCTCGACGACCTCGCACCCCAGCACCGTGCTCCCCGCGGGGACCTCGATCGGCTGCGGCCAGGCGATCGTCTGGGCGGCCGCGCTGTGCAGCTCGACGTCCCGCGCGCCCCGCGCCGTCCACTCCGCGCCTGGCAGGAGCCGCGAACGGAAGCGAAGCGTGAGCCTCCGGCCCCCGGCCGCGACCAGGGCGACTGTCGGCGTGATCTTGTCGCCCGCGGCGACGTCGGCCGGCAGGATCAGCGAAGCCGCCACGCCCTGGAAGAAGCCGTCCACCCGCTCCAGCCCGACGAAGGGCATCAGCGTTACCTGTGTCTTCCAGCTCTGGCCGCAGGGCACGCTGAGGCGGTTGTACTGCCACTCGCACGTCGGGATGGCGATGCCGAGGAACTGGTAGAACAGGTTGAGGTACTTGTAGTCAACCGACCACGCGAGACCGGTGTGCCCCTCTCCGATCCCCGCCATCCACCCGCGCGCGGGGTTCCTGATCCACAGCTCCGGGTTCGGGGGCTTGCGGGCCGGATCGTTCCAGACCTCCAGCACCCCCTCGGTGGTCGGGATGAAGTACTGGTTCTTCCCGCCCATCACGCCGAGGAAGTTGTGGACCCAGAAGCCATAGTCGGCATCGGTCATCGAGTCGACGGTGTTCTTGATCTCGTACTCGCAGCGGATGAGGGGGCTGCCGGTGGTGAGGGTGATGGTCTTGTGGACCTCGGTGAAGCTGTAGATGCCGCCGGCCCCGCGCCCGGACAGATGGATGGCGATGCCATCGGGCGTTCGGGTGACCTCGTGCTGGTAGACGACATCGGCGAAGTCGCGCATGGTGGGCGACCAGAAGCGATCCCGGAACAGGCCGTAGCCGGCATCGGTGTAGGCGAAGACCAGCTCCTTGTTGGTTGGCTTGTAGAGGAGCCGCTTGCAGACTCCGCCTTCGACCGGGCAGAACTCCATCCGCACGAGCTCGTTCTCGACCACGACAGGCGGCTGGGGGGCCGCCCCGGCCGCCGTGGCGAGGATGAACCAACCCGCCAACGCATATCGCCGCATGTCCTCAACCCTCTCCCTTGGTCCCGGCTGGTCGGCGACCACCATGGCCTCGTAGGGCACCAGATAGCCGCCACCGGTAAGCTTGAGCTCAATCGTGTCCGTCGTCTGCCGGACTGGCACCTCGACAATCCAGAGGCGCTGGTCGAACTGCTCGGTGAGATACCCCGGCCCTTCGGCCGCCTTGATCCGCTCGCCGAGCTTGCTGCAGGAGACCTCGAGCTTGCGGAGCGTGTGCCCGGGGTTCGGCCGGATCAGTGCGAGCACCAGGCGGTCCACCGCCGCCACCTGCGGAAGCTGGAGGGCCACGGTGATCCCCTGCTCCAGCCCCCGGTAGCCTGTGCCGATCGTGGCGTTGTCGGCGCCCTGGTTCCAGCAGAAGTAGCCATCTGTCAGATAGCCCTCGGTGGCGGTGCCGTAGCCGGGGATCGGGATGGCACCCTTCAGCTCGTACTTCACACCTCGCACGACCGGTACGGTGGTCAGCCGTACGTCGCTGATCCAGAGGCTGCCCGCCTCCGGCGCGACCACGCGGAGCCTGGCCGTGTTCGTTCCGGCAAAGGCCCGGTAGTAGGCGCGGTATGGCTGCCAGTCGTAGGTGCCGAAGGGCAGCGCGCCGCCCGGCCCCGGCCCCGACGACCGGGAAGCGCCGGTCACCACGTCGTGCGGGTTCGGCGGGCCCGTGGAGGAGAAGAAGCGCAGCACGATCGTTGCGGACAGGGGCGACGCAGAAGAGGTGGCGGGAGTGTCGCGGCCCTTGACCTGGCACTCCAGGAGGTAGACCTGTCCCGGCTCCACCGCGAACGGCTGCGACTCGAGGGAACCCTGCGGCCTGGCATCCGGCTTCTCCCGTCGCAGGAGGACGGACGGTCTGCCGTCGCATTGTGTGTCCGGGTCAGTCCTGACAGCGTACCCGCCGGCGCTGTCGGCGACGGTCCACTTGTCGAGGCCGGTCGCGAAGTCGCCGTTGGCGAGCAGATCCGTGGGTTCCTGGGCTGCCTGGCTACTCGCTACCCCGAGCAGCAGCCCGAGGGACAGCATCAGCAGCGATGGGCGCATCGTCGGGTGTCGCCTCCTCACGTCGGGATGCCTGCGCAACAGCACGGCCACGGCTGCGGGCTCTGCCCGCACCCGCCGGGGGAACACGGTTCCCCCCGGACCCCCTGGTTCTGTCGCAGGCTTGCGCGCGCCCCCGGGCCCCGTGGGGCACAAGACGGGGGAGGACGGCGACGGCGGCAGGCTCGAGAGCCTGCTGCACACAACGGCGACGGCCGCCTCAGCCCAGTAGGCGGAGGAGGCGGGTCTGCACGACGTTCCCGCGCTTGCCGGCCGCCTCGATGCGCACGGTCGTGTCCCCCGGCCTCAGACGGAGCTCCGTGCTGAACGCGCCGTTCGGCTTCGGGACCACCGGCAGGCCGTTGACCCGCACCTGGGCCCCGGGCTCGGTGACCCCGAACAGCAAGGCCTTCACCTGCCGGGTGGGGGTGTAGGCCGGCGGGTCCGTGGCCACAAGCAGCGGCACCGGCCCCTTGAGGGCCTCGATCTCCGCGGCCACCGCCTCGCGCAGGGACAGCAGGTTGTCGGCATCGCGGACGTACTCCATCGTCGTCGGGTCGGGCACCAGCCCGCGACACATCTCCTTCGCTCGCCGCTCGCCCATCAGGCGCGGGTCGGTGACTCCCAGCCGGCGAGCCACGCGGTCCGTCTCCTGGCCCAGTGTCCATAGGTACTCGTAGTCTTCCAGGCCTTCGCGGAGCTGTTCCAGGCGCAGTGAGCTAACCGGCCCCTCGATGCCCACCGGGTCGCCGGGGTAGAGCAGGAACCCCTCGGCATTGGCACCCGCGCCGGAGAAGTTGTGCACCTCCGTCCAGGGGTCAAGCACGCGCGCCGTGGGCTTGTGATGGTCCAGAATCCAGTCATTGACATCCCAGTAGAGCACGCCGCGGATGTTCCACAGCATCTGCTCCCAGGCGGGGAAGCGGGTCTCCATGGCCTCGTAGTCGACATGGTAGGAGAACCCCGGGTAGGAGTGGTCGAGCGCCGTGTACCACCAGACCTGCTCACCCAGGGCCTGGCGCGCCTGCGCCACCCCGGGGTCGAACAGCTTGGAGATCGGGCACCAGGCCGTCACTGCGCCGTAGAGGCCGGGCACCGGCTGGATCGTGACAACATACGGAATCGCGGGGTCGACCTGCTTGATGACCTCCCACGCCTGCTTCACCCGTGGGTAGTCGGCGGGCGAGGGCTCATCCACCACGTAGAAGTAGGCCTTGTGGTGCCACCCCTTGCGCTTGATGAGCTCCACCGTCTGCTTGAGCTTCGCTACGTCGGACGTGTACGGGACGCGCATGCTCGCGACGCGCGGGTCGTCCAGGTAGCGGGCCCCTTCCTCGGTTGCCAGCCCCCCCGGGGGCACGTCGGCCGAGATGCGGCGATCGCGCAGGAACTCATAGTACAGCCGGTACAGGCGCGCGATCTTCGGGTCGGTTGTCGGCACGCCGTAGTAGCGTGCCAGGTGGCCGGTCCAGATCAGGAAGCAGGTGGCCGTGTGCGTCTCGGGGGTGAGGGCAAAGCGCCGCACAGTCAGCCGCAGCGGGACGGTGACACGCTCGGCATGCGCCGGTGCGATCTCCACATGACCCGCATACACCCCCGCGCGCGCGTCGGCGGGGACACGTACCGTCACCCATAGTGGCTGGTTGCCGTCGGCGGCTTTCACGTCGAAGGGTCCGGTGACCGGGGGGAGGGCGTCCGGGTACCAGCCGGGGCCGCTCCCACCGACGGCCGGAGTAGTGATGTTGATGTAGTGCTCGCGACACACTTCGAGGGCGGTGGCGGGGATGACCGCGCCCGCCGCCGTGCGCAGATCGGAGGTCGTGACTTGCACGGCACGCAAGTCCTGGCGCCCGGGGGTGATGACGAGCTGGAACGGCTCCCACTCGTTAGCGGCGGCACTGATGCGTACCTCTCCGGGCGGGCCGGGGGGCTCGTTGCGCCGGACCTTGTGCAGGTTGTGCTCCGGCCACACCGTGTACCGGGCCGGCAGCCCCTGGGGGGCCACGATGGCCGAGGCGAGCACGGGGGCCGCGGCCACCCCGGTGCTCGGATCGGCATAGCGGAACGTGAAGCGGTAGGCCCCCACCGGGAGGGGGAGCTCAAGCCGGACGCTGGTGTCCGTGCCGGACTGGTGGACCGGAGTGCCGGGTCCGGTGGCGTCGAGCTTCCACGCCGCGCGATGGTCGAACTCAGCGCCGACCACGACGCGGCCGGGGCGGAAGGGATCGGCGGCGATGCGCACATAGCGCGCCCGCGGCGCCTCCAGCGACCCCTCGACGAACCGGAGGTCATCTACCCACGAGGTGCCGTTGTAGTACTGGATCATGCGCAGGCTGGCGGTCGCGGCCTCGGCCGGGGCCACCATTACCGCCCGCGACAGGACCCAGTCATGGGTCCCCAGCACGATCGGGGTGACCGTCTGCGCCAGCCCCCGTCCGCCCTTGCCCAGCCACTGCACATACAGCAGGCAGCCGCTGAGGGCGTCGCGGGTCTTGATCCAGCCCTCCAGGGTGTAGGCCGAGCCGGCGTGGACCGGCACCTCCTCGCTGACCCACTGCGGCCACTGCGTATTGTCGGTGATCGCCATCGCGAGCGCACGCTTGCCGCCATGGATGGTATCGGTGGCCCAGGCGAAGCGCCGGCCGGGGGTGTCCTGCTCGAGAGTGGGGGAGAGGCCATCCCCCGAGGCCGGGCGCCAGCCGTCGGGGGCGCCGTCGTCGTTGGCGTCCAGCTCGAAGCCGGGGTTGGGGGCGAGGTTGGTGACCGTGGGGGCCGCCTCCGCCGCCGCCACACAACAGGGCAGTGACGCACCGAGAGCGGCCGCCAGCGCCACCAGGGCGGCGATCGCGGCGACGGCGCGGGTCAGAGGGCATGTGGGGCGTTGCATGACAACCGGACTCCTTATGGGGGCGATCAGGCAAGCAGTGTTCGTCGGGCGGCGGCCACGATCTGCTCCAGCTCGCGGACCACGGCGGCGGGATGTGAGGCGGGCCGGTAGCTGTCGAGTGTCGCCAGGTAGTCATCATGGCAGCGGGCGACAATCTCGGCCTCCGCGCGGGTGTTGGCGAGGCGCCCGAAGTAGGTCGGGTCCCATAGCTCGGAGCGGAAGTGCCGGAGCGTGTGGTCCAGGGCGATGAAGTTGCCGCCCGCCTCCAGCACGCCCTCGCGGATGCGTGCCACCGCATCTCCGGGAGGGGGGATGGTTGGCGTGGCCCACAGGCTCAGCAGCCCTTCCGTGATCTCCAGGTCGAGCAGATACTGCTCCGGGCTGATGACACTGCCGTTGTCGAGGTTGCCGCTGCCCGCGTAGCTGATGGCACCCTCGTCAACCAGGGCGGCGTAGCCCACGGCCTTGAGGAAGCGCTCGAACACCGCCTGCAACCCGGGGTGGCGGGCGGTGATGTAGCCGCGCCCGCCGACGCGCGTGCCGCCACCGAAGTGCCGCTCCATGAGCTGGTACACGCCGGCGTCCACCTGCACTGTCTGAGGCGTGGACTCGGTCAGGTTCCCGGTGAGCATGTCAAGCTGCGTGGTGGCGGTGTAGCCCATGAGCGGGGCCGCGGGATCCATCGCCATCGTCAGGATCAGGCCGCCGACGATCTCGGCGGTGGCCAGCACCACGCTGCCGTAGACGTCGACGGGGGCCGTGCCGCCGATGTTGGTCATCGTGGTGATCATCGAGGCGCCGTGGTAGGGCACTCGCTGCAGCATCGTCTCCGCGGTGCGGTGTCCCAGCCGCAGCGGGGGATTGATGCAGTTGCACTGTCCGGTGAAGCCGACGGGGTCGCGTCCGAGCGCCTTACCCATCTCGGCGAGGAAGGGGACGGCTTCCGGCACGGTGGCATCGATGGCCCCGAGCGGCTTGTCAGTCAGGCGCGCCATGAGCAGCACCGCCTCGAGCTGCTCGATGGCCGGCGGCACGTCCTGGCGCGACACCGGCACTGTCACCGAGCCGATGCGGGGCTCGGCGTGGGCGAACTTGACGAGACAGGTGAAGTGCGCCGTGGTGGCTCCCTCGGCGGCGCGGCGGTCGTGGTTGTAGAACTTGGGCACGATGTTGCCAAAGCCGGCTTGCAGCTCGTGGCGAGGTCGGATGAGGCGCGGATGGGTGGCCTCGGGCGGGCGCGGCGGGTACTGGGCCAGGAGGCGCGCACGCAGCTCCTCAACCTGCCCCTGGTGGAACACGATGCGCCCCTGCGCCGTCTCGGTGCAGCCGGCGCGGAGCGCCCGGGCCTTCAGGTCCTCGTGCCCGACGTGGTACCCGATCTCCTGCAGCACGCGCACGACGTCCTCGGCCAACTGCGCAAACTGGCTGTCAGTGAACAACTCGGAGTTCATGATCTGAGGCACTCCTCAGCGAGCGGAACGGGATCCTTCGTCGCTGCGGCTGCGGTGAAGCCGCACTCGCTCCTCAGGATGACATCGCCTGAGATGCGCCGTCCATGCGGTC
>CAZIWQ010000052.1:0-1823 GCA_964542355.1 uncultured Armatimonadia bacterium | reverse complement strand
GGCAGCCGAAAGTCCGCCGCGAAGCCGCGGCCGATCAGCGTCACCGTGCGCAGCACGAGCAGCCAGTCGCGGCCGTCCGGGGCGGTGAACCGTGTCCCCTCCCGCTCGGCGGGCAGTGGCGCGGCGCTGTCGCCCCGGGGGTCAAACCAGCTCGCCTGCACCGGCGGCTTGACCAGCGACAGGTCGAGCTCGAGGCTGCCTCCCTGCGGCAGGTAGCACAGGGCGAGGTCGGCGCTCGTTGTCATTGCCGCGGCCACCGCCAGGTACGGGTCACGCGCTCCGGGCTGACTGACGAGCAGCGCGGGTGCCGGCCGTAGTGTCCACCAGGGAAGCGTGTCGAGCAGCCCGCGCAGGAGCGTGAGGCTGCGTACTCCCGGCGTGTCCAGGCCGCTCGGCCACGGCTGGACAACGCCGAGGCTGGCATGACCCTCGGCTACGTGCGGCGTCGTGGACCATACCCAGATGCTATTGTGGCCGTAGGACAGTCCCGCCGGCGGGCTGTTGAGCAGGCTCCAGTAGGCCGCGCGCCGCACCTCGAACGCCCCGAAATGGCGCCGGCTATGGTACGCCGGATGGGCCTCATAGTTCGGCTCCAGGTTCACGATCGGGCGCGGCGGTGGCTCCGGCCACCCGAGGGCCGGCGGGCCGGCGGCCAGCCACCGCACGTGCTCCGGTGAGTCCCCATGCCCGCTCTGATAGCCGATGAAGTCCAGCCACGTCTCGGCGGCGAAGTCGGGTGCAATCCACTGCTGTCCCATCGGGTGGAGGCTGACGAGACGGTCGTGGCGGCTGCCGAACACGCTGCCCCCCAGCCGCTGCCAGCGGGGGGCATTGTCACCACAGTAGTCACCGTCGCCGCCAAGCAGCCAGATGACCTGGTGCGCGCCCCAGCGCGCGACGATGTAGCGGGCAAGCTGCTCGGCATTCGGCTCGGAGAGGGCACGGCCGGGATCCTCCTCGCCGTAGGCCCACAGGATCACCGGCATCGCCACCAGGCCGGCGGCGTTGATCGCCGCGATCCGCGGGTCAAGCCGCTGGAAGAAGTGCGGGTGGATCTGCAGCCGCTCCCCGACGGTGTAGGCGACATCGCCCGCAGGGTCGCGGGTCAGCCCGCGCCAGTGGGTAGTGACGAACTGGACCCCACTGAACCCCTGCGCGCGCCGCGTTGCGAGGTAGTGCTGCCAGTCGGTGTGCGTCGAGCGCAGCACGCCGTTCCAGGCGGTGTCGCCCAACCACAGGAAGTGGGTGCCATCGTCATGCACAAAGTGCCGCAAGTCCGGCGCGAGCCGGATCGGCCCGTGGGCATACAGCGGGTTGTCGCCCTCATAGGGGGCACAGGCGAAATGGCCCTCGCTCCCGTGCAGCCCCGCATTGGTGGTGTCTGAGCACTCGGCGACCCACGACCAGGCGCCCACCTCGCCGGGGGCAAAGCGCGCCCGCCACGTGCTGTCCCCATCCCAGAAGGCCACGACGGGGTGCCGGGCGCCCGAGGGCGCGGTGAAAGTGACGACGACACTCGGTTCCCACAGGGGGTGCTCGTAGCAGCGCTCACTGTGCAGCGCGGCCTCCACCACGGTCCAGCGATAGGCGGCGATCATGGGCGGGGAGAGCCCCCTGACAGGCTGAAGTGTGCGGGCGAGGTGTGTGGGCAACGGGCCTCGCCGCATGCTGCGAGATGGTTCACCGCCGCACCCGTCACCTCCTCTGGTGCGGCTGTGCCGCGGCGGCCGGACGACACGCAGGAGCGCTGGACCGCAAGGAGGAAACGTCGGCCGGGACGCGTTGTCGCCGCGTAGGTCGAGCGTCCCGCTCGACAAGACCTG
>CAZIWQ010000051.1:12638-14719 GCA_964542355.1 uncultured Armatimonadia bacterium | reverse complement strand
TTCGCTCCTCAGGATGACATCGGCCCAGAGGCCGGGTTCGTGCGGCCGCCGACGGGCTGGCCAAAAAACAGCGGCGTCGTCCCGGTCGGCGGGTCTTGTCGAGCGAGACGCTCGACCTACGCGGCGACCGTCCCGCTCTGCGGGAGCCGGCCCCTCCACGGCGCCCCGCGCTCACCAGGTCCGGTGGTCGTCTTCGGAGCGATAGCGGTCGATGGCGAGGGTGTAGATCTCGAGGAGCCGGTCTGTCACACATCCGAGGTCGTAGCGCTTGACGCGCTGACGGGCAGTGGCGACGATGCGGTCGCGCAGGACACGGTCGCGGGCGAGCAGCAGCACCTGGGCCGCGAGGCCGGCGGCCCCCTCACCGGCCTCGCTCAGCAGGCCGTTTGTGCCGGACTCGATCATGTCCCGGGCCCCCGGAGCCCGCACCGCGACTACCGGGGTCCCGACGGCCATTGCCTCGGTGTACGATAGCGGCTGCGTCTCACTCATGCTCGCCGTCACGAATACGTCGAGGGCGGCCTGGTAGTGAGCGACCTGTTCGTGGTCGACCGCGCCGGTGAACACGACTCGGTCCGCGATCGCCAACCGGTCGGCGAGGGCGCGCAGGCTCTTCATCTCGGCCCCGTCGCCCACCATCAGCACGCGGGCCCCCGCGACCCGGGCTAGCACGAGGCTGCAGGCCTCCAGCACAGTCTCGAGGTTCTTCTCGGGGGCCAGCCGGCCGATGAAGCCGATGACGAACGCATCCGCGGCGAGGCCGTGGGCGGCGCGGACCCGCGCCGGATCGGGGACGGGGAGGCGTGCCAGCTCGATGGGGTTGTAGAGCAGCTCGATCGGCACCACGATGCCCTGGTCGATCAGCCGCTCGCGCGTGGACTGCACCGGGGTCGTGACCACCTGACACTTGTTGCAGTAGCTACTGACCTGCACCTTCAGATAGGCGTCGACCAACGGCTCGGGAAGCGGAACCAGCCGGGCGTACAGCTCGTACTGCGTATGGATGGTCGTCACCAGCGGCAGACCGGCCCACCGCGCGAACCACGCCCCCCACGCCCCCACCCACACCGGGTGCTGCGTGTGGACGACATCGAAGGTGACATCGCGCAACGCGTGCATGACCGGCTTGGAGTAGGGCACCGCGATGTCGTAGTCCCAGTCGCCGGGGAGGGGCAGTGCGGGGAAGCGCAGGATGTGCGGGGCATCGCGCGCGGGGTCCCAGTCGCCGGGGCAGGGCGCGAACACGTAGACGTCGTGGCCGCGCGTCTCGAGGCCCCGTCGATAGGCATCGACGCAGTTTGCGACGCCGTTGAGGGTGGGGTGGTAGGTGTTGGTGAAGATGGCTACGCGCACGGTGTCCGGCCTCTTTGGTCGTTCACCAGGCCGCTTCGCTACTCGCCGGCTTGTGCCTTCTCGGCAAGCAGCGTCACGAGCTGCGGCCGGGTGAACGCCCGGGCCACCATCTGGTCTTGCGCCTCACCGGCCGGCGCAAACAGCGGCGCCAACTGGCGCACGAGCTTGTCGCGGCTCTGCTTGTACTCCTCCGCGGGGAGCGCGCGGGCCTCGCGGAATAGCGCCTCGAGCTGGTCCGCCGACATCACACCGGAGCCGGAGGCCAGATCCTCCACAAACGGCCGGATCTCCCGCTCGAAATCGTCCGGCGGCAGCTTCCGGTAGCCGTCGAGCATCTCAGTCGCCTGCATGCGCGCCTCGAGCCCGCCGGCGGCAATCGAGAGCTGGTCGGCGGACAGCACCGCGCGGAGGCCCTCGACCAGCGTCTTCTCCGCCGCGGGGTCGGGCACCCCCGCCTTCCGCGTCTCCTCCGTCAACTGCGCAACCCTGGCTGCCAGTGCGGCGGGGACCTGCTGGTCTTTCACGAGGAAGCCACGCTTCTCGCGCAGGGCGGCGGCGAGCGCCGCCGCCGCGCGCTCCTCCTGCTGCTGAGCGGCCTGGCGCGAGCCCTCGCCAGCCCGCAGCAGCGGCACCAGCCGAGCGGCCTGCTCACGCGTGATCTGCAGTCGGTTCAGGAAGTCGAGGTCCTCGATCTGGGCGGTTAGCTGGCGCACCTCGTCCGTGGCACT
>CAZIWQ010000051.1:2842-12628 GCA_964542355.1 uncultured Armatimonadia bacterium | reverse complement strand
GTATGCCGGCAGGGCGGCCAGACCCGCCACAACCAGCACCCACGCCGTCACGCGCGGCTTGTGGCCGCTGCCCTGTCTCGCCTGCATGCCCGGTGCCATGACGCCGTGCCCCCTGGAAGAGCGGCCGAAACGCCGTTCTGAGGCCGCGAAGCCACGCCAGAATGGCGTTAGCGGGCCCTCAGCCAGCCGCTGCGCCTCGGACCCCTGACTACCTGCGCTTGAACGACTCCGAAGCCATTGCCAGAAACTCCTGGTTGCTCTTCGTGCGGCGCAAGCCCTGGAGCAGCGTCTCCGCGGCATCGTTCATGTCCATCGCGTGCAGGGCACGCCGAAGCTGCCAGATGCTCTGCATCTCCTCGTCGCTGAACAGCAGCTCCTGATGCCGGGTGTTGGAGTTCTGGATGTTGATCGCGGGGAAGGTGCCACGGTTGGCCAGGTCGCGAGCGAGCAGCAGGTCGAGGTTGCCTGTGGCCTTGAACTCCTCGTAGATCATCTCATCCATGCGGCTGCCGGTCTCGATCAGGATCGTCGCCATGATGGTGAGGCTGCCGCCGTTCTCGATGTTACGGGCGGCGCCGAAGAACCGCTTGGGGCGATAGAGCGCCGTCGGGTCCAGACCGCCGGAGAGCGTGCGGCCGCTGGGCTCGACAACGAGATTGCTCGCGCGCGCCAGACGCGTGATGCTGTCGAGCAGGATCACGACGTCCTCGCCCTGCTCCACCATGCGCTTGGCGCGGGCCATCACCAGCTCGGCCACTCGCAGGTGGTTCTCCGGCATCTCGTCGAAGGTCGAGCTCACCACCTCGCCGTCGACGGAGCGGGCGATGTCAGTGACCTCCTCCGGGCGCTCGTCGATCAGGAGCACGATCAGCCGCAGGTCGTCGTAGTTGGCGGTCAGGCAGTTGGCGACCTGCTTGATGATCGTCGTCTTGCCGGCCTTCGGCGGGGCAATGATGAGGCCGCGCTGGCCGCGCCCGATCGGCGTGACGATGTCCAGGAACCGCCCCGTGATGTTCGTCGGGTTGTCGGTCTCCAGACGCAGGCGGTCCTTGGGATAGATGGGCGTGAGATCCTCGAAATGCGGCCTCCCGCGCACCTGCTCCGGCGGCATCCCGTTGATCGTCTGCACCCGCAGCAGCGACCAGTAGCGCTCCGTGTCCTTCGGTGGCCGCACCGGCCCGCTGACCATGTCCCCGAACCGCAGATCGAACCGCTTGATCTGGGTGTCGGCGACGTACACGTCCAGCTCCTGGTCCGGGGTGTACCCGTTGGCACGCAGAATCCCGCGGCCGTCAGGCAGCGGTTCCAGGATGCCGTAGCGGTACGCGTGCCCGTTCTGCTCGCTCTGGCCGATCAGGATCTTCATGCATAGATCCTGCTTCTTGGCCGTCGAGTAGCCCGGGATCGACATCTCGGACGCGATGTGGCGCAACTCGTCGACTGTCTTCTTCTGCAACTCTGCTAGTTCAAGCATGGCCTCACATCTCGGTTCGGTGTGCTTCGCGAGCTGACCCCGCTCACACGGTGATAGGGCACGACGGGCGTGCGGCGTCCCTGCCCGAGGGTCGAGCGCTGTTGCCGACCGGGTCGCTAGCTCTCGGCAGCCGGCGGCGCCAGACAGGCAATGTACGGCAGATTGCGATACCGCTCGGCATAGTCCAGACCGTAACCAACCACGAAATGATCCGGGATCTGAAAGCCCACGTAGTCGGGCTCGAACGGTACGACGCGTCGCGACGGCTTGTCCAGCAAGCAGCAGGTCTTCACCGAGGCCACCCCCTGCGCCTGCAGCGCCGTCACCAGCGCCGACAACGTGCGGCCCGTGTCAACAATGTCCTCCACCACCAGCACATGGCATTGCGCCAGGTCCGGGCACGCCACCAGCGTGAGCTTCACCTCGCCCGACGACTCGGTCTGGTTGCCATAGCTGGCCGCGGACACAAACTCCACTCGCAGCGGCATGTCCAGTTGGCGCATCAGGTCGGCGAGGAACACGACCGCACCCTTCAGCGTGCCGAGGAGCGCCAACTCGAGACCCTCGTAGTCCGCCCTCACCGCCCCGGCGAGCTCCGCCACACGCGCACGGATGGTGGCCTCGTCGAACAAGACCCGCTCGAGCGAATCCTTCATCCCGGGCCCCCTACTGGTGTAGCACCAGAATCGTGTGCCACGTGGGCGCGTCTGGCACAGAGTGCGTCATCGGATGTGTGTGGGCACCGGCCTACTGGTGTAGCACCAGAATCGTGTGCCACGTGGGCGCGTCTGGCAGACGTTGCCGCTCCGGGCCGGCCTCACCCCCCGGCCCCCTCTCCGTCCCGGAGAGGGGGTGTCAGGTACTGGGTGCCGTGTGTCGCTCACCCCGTGTCCGCTGGAGCACGACGAAGTGATGCCTGCCGTCGGTGCCGTGTGTCGTTCACCCCTCTCCGGAACGGAGAGGGGACGGGGGTGAGGCGGACATGCCGTGTGCCGTTCATCCCCTCCAGCAACGCTATCCCAGCGCACAGTACGTGGGCAACATGGCGTCGGAGCGCCCGGGTGAACCGGCCGGCCCTATCGTCAAGAGGGCCCGGGCCGCGGTGGCACTCCTACTCCCACTCGATGGTTCCCGGGGGCTTGGAGGTGATGTCGTACACCACCCGGTTGGCGCCTCGGACCTCGTTGGTGATGCGGCTGGAGATGCGGGCCAGGACGTCGTGTGGGATGCGCGCCCAGTCGGCGGTCATGAAATCATCGGTCTCCACCGCCCGCACGACGATCGGGTGGCCATAGGTCCGACCGTCGCCCATCACTCCGACCGTATGAATGGGAACGAACACGGCGAAACACTGGGAGATCTGACGCTCCAGCCCGGCCGCCCGCAACTCCTCGCGGACAATCGCGTCCGCCTCCCGCACCACCGCGAGCCGCTCGGGGGTAACCGCACCGACGATCCGGACCGCCAGCCCGGGGCCGGGGAACGGCTGCCGCCACACGATATCCTCGGGGACCCCAAGCTGGAGACCAATCTGGCGGACCTCATCTTTGAACAGCCGGCGCAGAGGCTCCAGATTCTCGTGCTTCATGTCGGCGGGTAGCCCGCCAACATTGTGGTGCGTCTTGATGGTGGCCGTGGCGCCCCCGCCGCTCTCGATCACGTCCGGATAGAGCGTGCCATGGGCGATGAAGCGGAAGTCCCCCAGGCGGCTGCTCTCCGCCTCGAAGGTTCGAATGAACGTCTCTCCCACGACCCGGCGTTTCGCCTCCGGGTCCTCGACTCCGGCCAGCCGCTCGAGGAAGCGCTCACAGGCATCGATGGCAACGAACCGATCGCCCAGCAAGTCGCCGAAGAACTCCGCGACCTGGGCCGGCTCATCCTTGCGCATCAAGCCGTGGTCGATGAACATGCACAGGAGCTGGTCGCCGATCGCGCGGTCCAGCAGCGCCGCACACACCGAGGAATCGACGCCACCCGACAGCGCGCATAGCACGCGGGCGTCGCCAATCGTCTCCCGCAGCTCGGCGACGGACTCGTCAATGAACGAGGCCGGCGCCCAGTCGCCGACACAGCCGCAGACCTGTCGCAGGAAGTTGCCGAGGACCGTCTGCCCGTCGGGCGTGTGCATGACCTCGGGATGGAACTGCACGCCGTAGAGCCGGCGGGCCGGATCGGCCATCGCGGCAACCGGCGAGTGCTCGGTGCGCGCCAGGATCGAGAAGCCTGCCGGCGGAACGGTGACGCGGTCACCGTGACTCATCCACACCTGCATCTCAGCGGGGCAGCCGGCAAGGAGCACGTCCGGCGCCAACACCCGTGCCGTCTGCCGACCATACTCGCGCTCGTTGCCGCCGGGCGAAACCTCGCCTCCGAGCAGCCGCGTCATGAGCTGCTGGCCATAGCAGATGCCAAGGATCGGGATGCCGGCCGCAAACAGCGCGGGGTCCACCGTGGGTGCGCCCGGCTCGTAGACACTCGCCGGCCCGCCCGAGAGGATGATGCCCTGCGGCTGCTCGGCGATCAGCTCGTCCACGGGCGTGTCGGCGCGGCGGATCTCGGCGTAGACGTGCAGCGCGCGCACCTTGCGCACAATCAACTGCACGTACTGGGCGCCGAAATCCAGCACAAGCACACGGTCGCCTCGATGGCTCTGGCGGTCATACAAGGATCCACTTCCTGGGCCGGTGTGAGTTCATTGGGTGCGGGTTGGTGGAATGGAGGAGGCCGACCGGCGCCGCGGGGCACCGGGCTGTCCGAACAGGCGGACGGATCGTACAGACCATCGCTTGCAGCTCAGGAACCCCGGTCGTGTCACCTGATGAACCATGCAATCTGCCTGCCGGCTAGGGTGGCAGTAGGGGGTTGAACACTTGCGTGCATCGCTACGTGGTCTCAACCGTGGCACAAACCATCGCGCCTGCGAGGCCGACACTGCTAGCTAGTTCTTCAAGGACGGAAACCCTGGGAAATTCCACACTACAATGGGGGAGCCGCACGTAACAGGAGCGAGTATAGCAACGCCCCCAGGGGTTGTCAACTACGAATCCACGCGATATCCCCACCGCACCCCGGGCGATGTGCCCCTCCTCGCGCACCGCGGTCGTCGACATGGGCTACTGCAAGAACCGTGCCCGGAGGGTGGATTCTCCACCCCGATGGCCGCGCGGTCTGCCGTACTGCCCGGCCACGAGCGTACCCCGGAGAGTGTCGCGACAAACCCGTGCCGGCGCCTGAGAAGAGCGGCCGCGAAGTCGTTCTGAGGCCGCGAGGCCGCGCCGGAATGGCTCTGGAGGGCACTCAGCCGGCCGTTACGCCGCGGAGGGCGGCCGGATGTGGCCTTCTCGGCCGCTCCCCTAGCGCTCGGGCTGCCCCTCCTCCAGCCGTGCCGCCGCCTCGCGCGCCAGCGATTCGCGCAGGCGCACGCGGGCCTCGTCGATGACCAGTTTCACATCCTTGGTGCGGTAGGTCCGCTGTTCCCACGATCGGACCTCCACGCTGCGGAGGAAGCCCTCGAACTCCTTGAAGTACGAGCCATAGATGTGGAACGAGTCGACGACGTGGTTGTACTGGCCGACGACGATGGTGCGCCCGAGGCGCTCACTCACACGCTCGGCGACGGCCCGCTGCAGGTCGGTGAAGGCGTACATGTTCATGAACGCCGCTTTGTACGCATCGTTGCTGCGCATGTGAGCCGCCAGCACCAGCCGGTCATCATAGATGCGGAACCACAGGCGCTGCAGACATGCCGGGTGGTCGATCCCCGCATCATCCCACGCCTTCCAGATCACCGCCTGGGCCCGCCGCGAGTGGGGCACCGCCGCCAGCGTGTTCACCACATAGTCGATCTGATCGATCGGTGAGTCCAGCCCGGGCACCGCATAGGAGGCGAAGCGCTCGTGGTACGTGTACTGCCACTTGCCCGCCGCCGCGTCGATCCAGTGGTCGTGGATCCCGTCGACGACCTCCTGGCGGTATGTCTCCAGCTCATAGAAGCCGCCAGGCATTGCCCGGTGGATGCGCGGCTCGGCGAACGGGTCAGCCACCGCCAGCAGCAGGCAGGCATCCCGACTCGGGGGATCCTCCGGCCCGTCGTATTCTGTCGCGATGCGCGCCCCCCGCTGCCAGGTCTCCAGCACGGCCCGCTCCCACCCCTCGGCGAGATTGGCGGCCTCGATGTGAATCGTCGGCAGGTCGAAGTGCATGGTTCACATTCCCTCAAATGCAGAACTTGAGATTGGGGTCCCGCCCGCGGCCCCACGTCCGTGCGCGCATGTTGGCGCCCTTGGTAGCACGTACATCGCAGGCGATATTGTACTCGGGGAGGCCTCGCGGTGGAAGGGGGTTCTCAGGGCCCCCTGAGGACCTCTCGTCGCGGGTTCTCACTCTGTCATAATCTGTTCTCAAACGGATGCAGGAATCCCTGTGGGGAGCGCGAAGACATACTCGATGCGGACCCTCAACTGGCTACGGGCACTCCTGGCGGACCTATTCGGGACCGAGCGCGACGAGGCCGGGGCGATTGCCGAGCAGGCCGAGCACCAGGTTGCGGCCGCCAAGGCCGCCGCCGCACTGGCCGTGGCGCAGGCGCAACGCTGCGAGCTGGCGCTGCGTGATGCGCTCGAGGCCGGCGCGACCGACCCCGGAAGCCTGGGCCCGCTGGTCGCAGACCTCGAGGAGGTCCGCGAGCGGGCACGAGGTCAGATCGCGCTCTATCGTGAGCAGCAGCAAGCCGCCGCCCGGCTCCTCGAGCGGATGGGGGAGCTGAACCGCCTGAACAGCATCAACCGCCAACGCGAGACATTGCGCCAGGTCGTCGTCACCACGCCGGACACCACCGATCCCGAGGCGGTGGTCGATCGCGAGCTCGCGGCCCGGGCGGAGGCCGTGCGGCTCGATGGGCTCGACGCCCTGGAGAGGCGCGGGGGTGCGGCCGCCATTGCCGGGGAGACGCCGCGCCCGCACGATGATGTGATGGCACGGGCCCGTGAGCTGCTGGCCGGTGATACGGGCACCCGGCTCTGGCCCGGCGAGTAGCAGAGCCGTCGCGATGATTCTCGCCCACAGCGGTCTCCGCGGCGGTGTCGGCAACCGAACGGACGGGCAAGGCGACAAGGAGGCGCACGATCGTGCAACTCTCACAGCTCCTGGAATGGTACAACCTCATCTTCGTCGCACCCATTGGGCTGGCAGGGGTCTATCTCATCCTCAGTGCGTCCGGCCTCGGCGGACACACCGACCATGATATCGATACCCACGCCGACTTCGATGCGGGCCACGACGTGGACTTCGGACATGACGTCGACGTCGCTCACGACATCGACGTCGACCAGGATGTGGACCTGGGGCATGACATCGACGTCGACCAGGATGTGGACCTGGGGCATGACATCGACGTCGACCACGACGTCGACCTCGGCCACGACATCGACGTCGGTCACGATGTGGACCTGGGACACGCTGCCGACGCCGGTCACGGGCTGGGCGGCGGGCACGTCGCAGACCTGGTCCATGGGGTGGAGGTTGGCCACGACCTCGCGGCCGGCCATGCCGACGTGGGGCATGGGGCCGCCGGCTCACACGAGCTCGCGGACGGCAGCCACCACGAGGCTCCCCTCGTGGTGCGGGCGCTATCCGTGCTTGGCTTCGGGAAGGTCCCGCTCTCGATCCTGATGACGTGCCTGATGGTGATCTTCGGCGCCGCGGGCCTGATCAGCAATGGGCTGTTCGAGAGCGTGCTGCCGTGGAAGTGGGCCCCGACGCTCTACTTCTGGCCCTCGCTGTGCTTCGCGACAGTCGTCGCGTTCGGGCTGACCGGCTCCATCGCGCGGGGGCTGAACCGGATCATGCCCACCAGCGAGACCTATGCCCAGCGGCCGGAAGACCTGGTGGGGCGGATGGGCACGACGGTCTACGGCCTTCGCAGTGGCCAGAAGGGCGTCGTCACCGTCAAGGACGAGGGTGGCACCTGGCAGCGGGTCGCCGCGGTGCCCACAGTCGATGAGATCGCCAGGGATACCGAGGTGATTCTGGTCCGCTATCACCGTGAGGGCGACTACTACGATGTTGGCCCCTCGCCGCTGTGACGTGAGGACCATTCGCGGGGGAGGGCCGCTGCTTCCGGACACGACGACAGTGCGGGCTTCGGATGCGTAGTGCACGACGCGTAGCAGCTCTATCAGACTAGGAGGGAACCACAGTGGCATTGGCAGCCGGAATGGTAATGTTGGGGCTGGTACTCATCATGTGGCCCGCGGCCGCCGCGGACATGTCTCCGCTGACGAGGCTGATCCTCGTCATCATCGGGACTGTTGTCCTCGTCGCCTCGGCCATCCTGATCATGATCGCCAAGCTCTACCAGCGTACCAGCGCCAACGAGGCGTTCGTCCGGACAGGGATGGGCGGCCGCAAGGTCGTGCTGGACGGGGGTACGGTCGTCATCCCGGTCGTGCACCGCGTCGTACCCGTCTCGCTGGAGACGATGAAGCTGGAGGTGGAGCGCGCGGGCGAAGATGCCCTCATCACCAAGGACAACCTGCGCTGCGACATCCGCGCGGAGTTCTACATCAAGGTGCAGGCGCTGGCCGACGACATCCTCAACGCCTCGCGCTCGCTGGGCGGCCGCTCGATCAACGCCATTGCCGTCCGCGACCTGGTGTTCGAGAAGCTGGTATCGGCCCTGCGCTCCGTCGCCGCCACCCGCGACCTCGCCCAGCTCCACACCGAGCGCGATGACTTCGCCGGCGCTGTCTCCCAGCTCGTGCGCGATGACCTCAAGTCCAACGGCCTCACGCTCGAGTCGGTCACTATCTCCCGCCTCGACCAGACCAGCACCGAGCGGCTCAATGACCGCAACGTGTTCGACGCCCAGGGTCTGCGCAAGATCGCGGAGATCACCCAGCGCGCCCGCGTCGAGCGCAACATGTACGAGAAGGACGCCGAGCGCGAGATCACCAACAAGAACGTGGAGACCCGCAAGCTGGTGCTCGACCTGGAGAAGGCGCAGGCCGAGGCCGAGGCCACCCAGGCCGCCGAGGTCGCCAAGATCCGGGCCGAGCGCACCCAGGAAGCCGAGACCTACCAGATCGAGCAGCGCCGCATGGTCGAAACCGTCGAGATCTCCAAGGACCGCCAGGTGCAACAGGCCGGCGTCGAGCGCGACCTGCAGGTCAATGTCAGCAAGGTCGACGCCGAGAAGGCCCTCATCGCCAAGCAGCAGGAGCAGCAGACCGCCGACATCTCACGCAACCAGGCGATCCAGACCGCCGACGTCACCCGCCAGCGCGCGGTGGAAGTCGCCAAGCGCGAGCAGCTTGTCGCCATCGCCGAAGCCGAGCAGCGCCGCGCCCTCGCCGAGCAGCAGCAGCTCGTCGCGGAAGCTGAGCGCGAGCAGGCCCAGCAGCAGGTCATCACCGTGGAAGAGGTTGCCAGCGCCGACCGCCAGAAGCGCGTCCAGGTGATCAGCGCCGAGCAGATGGCCGAGCAGGAGAAGATCAAGCAGCAGATGGAGGCCGACATCGAGGCCTACAAGCGCGCCAAGATCGCCGAGGGCGAGCAGATCGCGGCCAGCCGCCTCGCCGAGGCCGTCCGCACCAGGGCCGAGGCCGACAAGGACGCCGCCACCCTCCAGGCCACCGGCGAGCAGGCCCGCCAGATGGTCCCGGTCAACGTGACGCGTGAGCAGGTCAACGTCGATGCCGCCCGCGTCCAGGACGTCGAAGCCGCCCGCGTCCAGGTCCTGCGCAATGAGCTCAGCGCCAAGGCCGAGTACGATCAGATCTCGGTTGAGTTGGAGAAGGCCCTCGCCGAGATCAATGCCCGCAAGGAAGTCGGCGTCGCCTTCGCCCACAGCTTCGGCGAGGCGTTCAGCCAGGCCGACGTCAACCTGTATGGCGACCCGGCCATGCTCGGGTCGGCCATGAGCTCGTTCACCAAGGCGGCCGGCATCGGCGCCTTCATGGACGGCATTCGCGCGACCGCGCCGGAGGGCAGCATGGAGACGGGGGCGGCGGCGCTCAAGGCGCTCTTCCCCCAGATGCAGGAGATGCTCGACAAGATGGCAGCGACGAAGGGACAGGCGGGGGCGGCAGCAGCACCGGCGCCGGTGGCCCCGGCTACCCCGGCTCCGGAGAAGAAGGAGTAGCGGGAAGAGAAGAGGGAATTCGGAAGCCGGAATTCAGAATTCAGAAGCCAGAATTCAGAAGACGGCAGACGGCGAACGGCGAACGGCAGATCGAGGAGGAAGGGCGGAGGACGGGTCCCGCCAGGAGGGATGGGGCACCGGGCGACGGCAACGACAGACAGGATGGACAGGA
>CAZIWQ010000051.1:0-2832 GCA_964542355.1 uncultured Armatimonadia bacterium | reverse complement strand
AGTAGCGGGAACGGAAGAGGGAAT
This sequence comes from uncultured Armatimonadia bacterium, assembly GCA_964542355.1. Classification (GTDB taxonomy): domain Bacteria; phylum Armatimonadota; class Zipacnadia; order Zipacnadales; family JABUFB01; genus CAZIWQ01. The sequence goes on along the minus strand of CAZIWQ010000051.1, from coordinate 2,808 downwards.
TCAGAAGCCAGAATTCAGAAGACGGCAGACGGCAGACGGCAGACGGCGAACGGTGAACGGTGAACGGTGAACGGCAGACAGAGGACAGAGGACAGAGGACAGAGGACAGAGGACAGCAGACGGCAACGACAGACTGAATGGACAGGATGATACGGCCGACAGGATGACGGCGGGGGATGCTGTCGCCTTGTGGGCGCGCACCTGTGGCGCGCCGGTCTTGCCGCACACCGACTACCCTCCGGCCCCCTCCTCACGAGGAGGGGGCCGGAGGGTAGATTGCCGTTCCCCCCCGTGTCTTCTCCGCCCGCCTCGCGCGTGCTATACTGCCGGCGCTGCGAGACACACGCTGCCACAGGGGGAGGTGCGAAGATGCACGTACCGAGCGCGTACGCGCCGACCACGGACCCGGTGGAGGCCTACAACCGCTGTGATCCGAAGCTCCCGCTCCAGGGCGAGCAACTCGACCACTGGTACGTGGACTGCGCTGCCGTGCGTGGTGTGGAGGACTTCGTGGAGCGCCTGGCGGACCGCGTCCGGTTCCCCTCGGCCGACAGCAAGTTCGGGCACGCGGTAGTGGCGGGGCACCGTGGCTGCGGGAAGTCCACCGAACTCCGGCGCCTCAAGGGGATCCTCGAGCATAGGGACTTCGTGCCGCTGATCGTTGAGGCACAGACCCAGGTGACCGCGGACAACCTTGACGCCGAGGCCGTCCTCCTCATCGCCGTCAAGGAGTTGGTCACGCAGCTCAGCAGAAACCACGGCATCCAGTTGAACGCGAACAAGCTGAAGAGCGTTCGGCACTGGTTCGGGAAGACCACGGTGACGGAGGACGACCAGAAGGAAGCGGCCGCCGAGCTCGGAGCGGAGGCCAGCGGCGCCGCCAAGCTGCTGGTCGCCGGCCTCAAGGCCGTCTTCAAGGGCCACATCCGCTACGCCCACAAGGACACGCAGACCAGCACAGTCGAGCATCGCCGGTACCTGACTGACCTCCAGGCCGACCTCAACGACCTGTTCGCAGATGCCCAGGTCCGTCTGCAGAGGAAGTGCGGGAGGGGCACCCGCCTGGCGCTCATCATGGACGGCCTCGATCGCATCGAGGACGAGGCGCTGCAGAAGGAGGTCTTCGTGGACTTCCGCGACCTGCTCAGTTCGCTGCAGGTGGACACCGTCTTCACGATCCCGATCTCGCTCGTCTGCAGCCCATACAGTGACCAGGTTCAGGAGACGTTCGGCAGCCCGGAGATACTGCCCAGCATTAAGGTGGATAGCTCCGAGGGCCTGGCGAAGGCTCGCGAGATCGTCCTGCGGCGCTGCGACGAGACGCTGTTCGAGCCCGGCGTGGTGGACCTTATCTGTCAGGCCTCCGGGGGCGACGTGCGCGACATTATGTACCTCATTCGCGAGGCCATTCTCCACAGCCGGCCCCGGCCGCCCATCAGCATGTCGGGCGCCCTCGCCGCGCTCCACGCGGTCGCACGCAGCTACAGCAACTGGCTCACCAGGGAGCACTACGCGGCCCTCGCGGCGCAGGAGCTCGACCGCGAGGCCACGCCCACGGATGCGGCGAGCGGTCAGTTGCTCATGACCGGCGCGATCCTCTGCTACTGGAATGGTGGCAACTGGTATCGGGTGCACCCGGCCATCCGTGGGCTCCCCAAGCATGCTGCGGGGCTTCCTCAGTTCAAGCAGGCTGTCCAGGCGCTCCAGAAGGTGAAGTCGCGGGATGCTTGAGGATGGGGCCGCACGGAACGCCCCGGAGGATGGGGCCGAGGCCAGCTTCTGGCCACTCGTCAACGCGCTGGAGATTGTGCATGGCTTTGCCCTCTACCTCGTCGAGTGTGAGTCCGACGACGTGCGGCGCCAGACCACTGAGCGCATGCGCCCGATCCTCGCGCAGCGCGGGATCGGGGTCGTGGAGGTGGACCTGCGGGATCGCCGAGACGTGTTAGCCGCCCTGACGGAGACGTGTCCGGCCGCCCGCAGCGCCGTTGTCGCCTTCGGCCTGGAGCACCAGGACTCCGCGACGCTCTCGCGCACCCTCCTGGGCATGAACCTCCAACGCGAGCGGTTCCGCGACGAGCTTGGCTGTCCCCTCGTTCTGTGGGTGCACCGCGAGACCCTCGCGATAACGGCCACCCAAGCCCCCGACTTCTACGACTGGCGCAGCGGCCTGTACTACTTCGCGCCCCTTCAGCTTGAGGCCGCCCCCGCAGGCGAAGCCATGCGCGCACTGTCGGCCGCAGGCAGTGCTGACGAGAGACTCCCGCGCCCTGAGGCCCAACGCCGCCTGGACGGCCTGCAGGACTTGTTCACTGACCTCGCCAACGCTCCCCCGACACCCCAGAACCTGGAGGCTCTCTTCCGCACGTCCCATCGGGTCATCTCCCTGTATGAGGACGTCGGCCGGTTCGCGGATGCGGTGGCGCTGGCGGAGGACATGCTCTCGCGGGCGCGAGAGGCGGGGGACGGCAGTTGGGAGACCTTCTTCCGGTTCGCCCTGGGACAGGTGCTGCTGGATCTGCCCACCGGGGACCGCGCCACCAGTGTGCAGCGGGCGATCACATACTTCGAGGCCGCTCTGGCGACCCTCAGCGAAGGGGGTTCGCCATTCGACTGGGCACTGACACAAGCCAGCCTGGGCCACGCCTACTGGGAACTTCCCACCGGGGACCGGACCGCGAACCTGCAGCGGGCCATCGCTTGCTACGAGTCTGCCCTGCGCGTCTACACCGAGCAGGATCACCCAACCGAGTGGGCGATGACCCAGAACAACCTGGGGCTCGCCTACTGGGAGCTCCCGACCGGGGA
>CAZIWQ010000050.1:8781-14755 GCA_964542355.1 uncultured Armatimonadia bacterium | reverse complement strand
CGACGGAGTACGTCAGCTTCTCGCGGCCCCAGAACGTGCCGTTGTAGCCGCCCTGACAGGTGAAGTGCCCGAGGGAGAGGATCGCCGCGGGCTCGTAGCGGTACGCCGTGCCGGCTTTCACTGTGGCCGGCGGAGCGGTGTGGATGAGAGGGCGCGGCACGGCAGCGTAGTCGGAAGGCCCGCTCTCGTTGCCCTGCGCGTCAATCGCTACCACACGGTAGAACGCCCGGTTGGTGTTCGGTAGCTCCAGCCCGGGCCCGACGACCGGCAACCGCCGCTGATCGGTCCGCGTGACCAGGTTGGCCGGCGTCTTCACGTCACCGTAGTAGGGGTCGGTCTTGGGCTTGTTGTTGTACTCGTCCATCGAGTCGCAGAAGCCACGGCCCATGCGCACCACGTACTCCGCGTCACTGGCGGTGAAGCCCTGTTCGTTGCTGCCATACACCTTGTAGGCGACCGGGGGGCGGCCCCGGGGGTTGGGGTCCCACGCCAGGGTCGCGGTGCCCGCCTCAGGGTTCGCGTTGACTGTCACGTTCAGGGGCACGCCCGGTGCGGCACAGCGGAAGCTGAAGCGCTCGCCCCACGGACCCCAGACCTGCCGGCTGTCCATGGCGCGCACGCGCCAGTAGTAGACAGTGTCGGGGTTGAGCAGGCCGACGAACGGGATCGTCCACTCCGTCTTGCCCCGGCTCGGGGTATGCGACACGAGCTTGTCGAAGTTCGGCGACAGCACCCAGCGCATGTCCTCCCGGTCGGAGACCTGAACCTGGTAGTCGCTGATGGTCACGCCCTTGTCCGGGCTGGACGCGGGAGCCCACTGGAGAATGAACCGCGTCCCCTCGACCGTGGCACCATTCGCCGGGGAGACCGGTGCGGGCGGGGCGGTAGGCGGATGCCACTGGGTGCGCTCGATCCACGTGTGCGTGATGCGCACCTTCCGGCTGCCCTGCGTCTCGTCGGTGTAGACCACCTGGTTGTCGCCGACCGTGAGTTCCGGCATCCCCAGCAGTGACATCTGGACATCGGTATCGAACAGCATGTCCTCCAGCCCGGCCCCGCCCCCCATCTCGGCCTGCACGAAGTACTGGTACATCGGCTTGCCGCGGGGTGAGACCAACGGGTCGATGCTGACGGTCTCGTAGCTGAGCCCCATCCCGCCCCCCTCAAACACCTGCTGCCAGGTCTTCCCGTCCGGGGAGAAGCTCAGACGGAACCGGTCGGCCTCGCTGTTGCGCTCGAAGCGGCAGCGCAGGGCGGCCCCCACGATGACATACGGACACGCGATCCTCCAGACCACCCGGGCGGGCGCGCCGGCCGCTCTGGGGTGGAGGTTGGGCCCCAGGTTGTCTTCGGCAACGCACGCGACGTTGTCCTCGCTCACGACGCCGCGCCGGTAGAGTAGGCTCTGCAGCGGGGGGTGATACACCCACTTGCCGTTACGCATGTTGGCGTAGGCATCGCCCCCCCACGTCCGGAGCTGGCCCATGCCATCCTTCTGTGGCTTGCCCGGCTCGGGGTCGGTACCGGCGGAGTACTCCTTGCCGACGTGGCTGAACCGCCACTCCAGGCTCTCCCCGGGCCGGAGTGCGAAGAGCAGCTTGTGCTTCGTCCGCCCGCCCAGCTCGCCCTTGCGCTCGCCCTCGTACCAGTAGAGGGAGGCCGAGAACTGGTCCGTTAGCGGGCTGTCACCGGCGCCGATGCTGTAGGTATGCGTGCGCTTCATGAGGTCATGGTCGCGCACCACCTCCGCTTCGGAGGCGATGGTCTTGTTGTCGCGGCGCAGGCAGATGACATGCTCGTCGCCGTCGAGGAGGTGGTACTCACCGTCGTAGAACGCCTCGGAGACACAGTGCCCGATCGGGTACCCCCGCCGGATCTTGAGCCCGGCGGCACGCCAGATGTCGCTGATGACCATGCCGTCATCGCCGCACAGTGTGTAGCCATAGACGTTGTGGGCCTTGACGGCATCACTACACTCGCCGTCCCAGGTGCAGGCGTGATAGCGGTGGCTGCGTTCCCACTCCCAGATCGCGCGCGCCTTCTCCGCGTCATCCTGGCAGCCCCGCGTCGCCTCCGCCGCGATCTTCTCCACAGTGCGCCAGTCGCCCCGCCCGTTGACCGTCAGCCACGGGTTGATGACGTCACTGTCGCCCAGGTTCTCCATGCGCACGTATCCGTTCGGCTGCCAGCCCTGGTGGTACGCGGCGTAGCTGATCGGCATCCGCGTCATGGCACCGTCAATCGTCCCCTGGAACTTGACCGTGTAGGCCTGCTCGCCTGCGGTCACCATCACCTGGTGGCGCATCGGGCGATCGCCGGGGAGGTCCTGCCGCGCCTTCTGCGGCGTCCCCTGAACGCCTGCGAGGGCCGCGGCGGCGATGAGGGATAGCGGCAACATGGGGAGCAGGTGTCGTGTGGACAGCATGGGTTGTCTCCTCACGCAAGGGTGCGGACAGTGCGGCAGCGCCCGAGCATCGTGCCGCGAGTCACCGTATTCGCCGGGTTGGGGTCGGAACCTGCCAGGTCTCCAGGGGTCCGGCCGTGAAGGCCACATCCGGCCGGCCCGCGAGGCGTAGCGGCCGGCTGCGTGCCCTCCAGAGCCATTCTGGCGTGGCCTCGCGGCCTCAGCACGGCATTCCTGCCGCGCTTCCAGGAGGCGATGATCGCCCCCCGGGTGCCCTGTGAGGGGGCCGAATCCCGCAGAGCGGAACGGTCGCCGCGTAGGTCGAGCGTCTCGCTCGACAAGACCCGCCGACCGCGACGGTCGGGCTACGCGACTGCATTGCCCGGCGGTCGACCCCTGCGGCGACGAGGGAAGAGGCGCACCGAGCGCGAATTGACCCTCGACCACTCATTTCCCGCTCCGGAGGTCGCCATGCCATCGCCCGCCGTCGTCGTAGTCCTCCTGTCAGCCATTGTCGCATGCTCGTGTTCGGCCGCTCCCGCGGTCAGCAACCTACGGGCGCAGTGCCGCCAGGGACAGGTGTTCCTCACCTGGGATGAGCCGCCGGGCCTGCAGGGCACACTCACGGTACTCGCGTCCCCTGCGCCGATCACGACGGAGACCGCGAGGCAGGCGACCGTGATCGCCCATCACCTCAATCCGGGCTCGGCCTCCGACTGGTGGCTGAACCCTGAGACCTACGGGGCGCCGCTGGAGAAGGACCCGAAGACCGGCCAGAAGCCGCCAATCCCGCATGAGGGGTTCGTCATCGAGGCGGGGGGTGCCCGGCTGAACCCGGACTCCGGGCTGCACGTGCACACGGTGGGGGCCGGGGAGACCGGGCCGCGCCACTTCGCCGTTGTCGCCGTGGCGGCCGACGGCACCGTCGACTGGGACCTCGTGCCCGGCGCCAACGCGCTGGCGGCGCCCGTGGAGCAGACACCGGCGCCGGTCGAGCCGATCTGGGTCGGCGCCGGCACCCCGCCGGATCCGACCGTGACGAAGGGCCTGCCGGTTCATCTGCAGCTCCACGCCAAGCGCGGCAAGGGTGGCCAGGAGTGGCTCGCGTTTGGCGACGCCACCCTCGGCTGGCGCGAAGGCCTCCCGTTCAAGTTCGGCGTCTACCTGCGCAACAACGCGGTCGTCGTCATCCCGACCGACCGCACGTGGATCGGCCGCATGTTCCCGGAGGGCACCGACGAGTGTCAGCGGCTCACCCCCGCCCTCCACAGCTTCTGGTACGGCTACAATGACCACATCTACGACCGCGCACTGATGCCGCAGGGCACTGTCGTGAACTACACCGAGCGGCGCCTGCTGTGGATCCTGGAGTGGGTGCACCGCACCTACCAGACCGACCGCCAGCGGGTCTATGCCTACGGCAGCTCGATGGGCGGCTGCGGAGACATCGATGTCTGCCTCCGGCACCCGGAGGTCTTCGCCGCCATCCGGGCCCACGTCCCGATCGTCGCCTATGACAAGGGGAAGGGAGGCAACAGCGAGGTGCGTGTGGTGGCCGAAACCGGCGGCATGGAGATGCCGACCAATGAGGGCATGACGGTGCGCGAGCGGCTCGACGGGACGCGGTTCGTGCGCGAGCACAAGGGCGACCTGCCGTTCCTGGTCATCACGAACGGCCGCCAGGATGCCTCGATCCCCTGGTGGAAGAACCCGGACTTCTACCGGACCTTGCGCGACCGGCGCCAGGCTTTCGTCGCGGCGTGGGATGACGGCGCCCATGGGACCTGCGCCAAGGACATGCCGGCCGACATCAAGTCCTGGGACAACCTCGCCAGCTTCAGCAAGCTGTTTGCCCTCAACAAGAGCTACCTGGCCTTCAGCAATGGCTCGCACGACAACAACCCGGGCAACGGTGATCCGCACGATGGCGACATTGTGGGGTTCATGAATCGTGGTCTGACGTGGGAGGAGCCGCGGGACACGGCGGACAAGTACGAGGTGCTCGTCAAGTGGATGCTCGTGGCCGACCGGCTCCCGGTCACAGTCGACGTGACCGTGCGCCGACTGCAGGCCTTCAAGCCTGGGCCCGGGCAGGCCGTCACCGCCACCAACCTCGCGGCGGACACCGGCGCTGAGGTGCAGGCGATGCGCCTGACGGTCGACGAGCAGGGGTTGGTGACCTTCCCGGGATTCCGAATCACCGCCGCGGCAGGCAACCGCATAGTCCTGCAGCCGGCGCAGTAGAGACCCGTATCACTCGCATCCGAGGTGACTGACATGTCTGACGTACCGACACGCGTGAAGGCACTGATGGCGTCCGTGAACAACGTGCATGTGCTGGCGACCGTTGACGCGCAGGGGGCCCCCCAGATGCGCTGGATGGGCTGGTTGGTCGAGGACCCCGAGCAGCCGTGGGCGTTCTACCTGTGCTGCGGCAAGAGCTCGCGCAAGATGGCGCAGATTGCCGGCAATCCCGCGGCCCAACTGCTGTTCTCCAAGCCCGACTACTCGGAGGTGGCTTCTCTGTCAGGAGTCGCCACGGCCGTGGATACCCCCGCGATCCGGCAACTGCTCTGGGCCGAGGTCCCGGACATGGAGAAGTACTACAGTGGAGTGGACGACCCCAACATGGGCATCATCCGCTTCACGGCCAGGTGCCTGGAGCTGCTGTGCATCGGCGAGCAGCACGAGCCCTACTGCTTTGCGCTGGGTTGAGGCGGTGCCGCGTCATGCCGGCATCCCGGCCCGGAGCGGACGCGATGGGCGCCGAGGAGGGGCCGGAGTACGGTTGCGCTACCCCCTCCCCGGCCACACTTCGCCGGCGAGCCAGCGCGCCATCTTCGCGCCGCGGCCGATCTCCTCGCGGATCTGCGGCACCCGCTCGGCGCTCGGGTGGTCGGTCAACTCCAGCATCAAGCACCCGTCATAGCCAATCTCGCGCAGGGCCAGCGCCGCCTCTTCCCAGTCGATATTGCCGTCTCCCGGCGGCACGTGCTCGTCATGCCGGCCGTGGTTGTCCTGCAGGTGAGTGGTGATCAGGCGCTGGCCCGCCATCCGCAGGGCCCGTGGGGCCCCTAACTCGCCCCCGATGTTCGCATGGCCGGTGTCCACACAGACGCCGGCGATGCGGGGTCCGAGGGCATCGACGAGCGCGATCACGTACTCCATCTGGGCGAGTGTCGAGCCGTTCTCGAGGGCAAAGTGGATCCCGGCCTGCCAGGCGGCGGCGATGACCTCGGCCTCCGCGCGCAGCCGCTGAGGGCCATCGCCGTCGAGCGTCTGGCCGCTGGTGTGGTGGACGATCCGCCCGGCGCCGAGGCCGAGCGCGACCTCGGTCGCGCGCTTGAGGCCGGCGGTGGTCGCCACTGCCTCCTCAGGCTTTAGCACGTCGCCCGAGAACCAGGCGTGAATCGACCATACGCCGATGCCAACCTCCTGCGCCGCCGCCACCAGCACGATCGTGAGGATGATGGCGCACTCGATCGCCGCGGCCGCCGTGAAGGCGATCGGTTCGGGCAGGCCGAAGTAGAGAAACCAGTTTTCCATTAGTCGCGTCTTGCTGCCTAACGT
>CAZIWQ010000050.1:8431-8771 GCA_964542355.1 uncultured Armatimonadia bacterium | reverse complement strand
TCAGGGTGAAGATGCCCATCAGGAGGTACGCTGCCGCCTTGCCCGCCGCCCCGGGCACCACGGCGGCGACCTCGGCATCCGACCAGTGCAGGCAGTGAGAGAACTCGACGGCATCGAACTCAAGCTCAGCGAGGAACTCGAGCGAGCGACGTGTGATCGGGAGATCGTAGTCGGTGCCCGGGCCCACCTGGAGCAAGGGGTCAACGACATTGCAGCCGATGCGGAAGCCGTGGGGACAGGTCATGTCCTGGGAAGTCACACCTTTCTGGATAGTCGACCGCGGGGCGGGTCCGTGCGCGGTTGCGGACCGCAAAACGGCCGGTGAGGGGGCTTCCTCACC
>CAZIWQ010000050.1:0-8421 GCA_964542355.1 uncultured Armatimonadia bacterium | reverse complement strand
GCCGCGAGATGCCCTTCATCGCCTGCGGGCCGACCGGCCCGCCGCTTAGCGCCCTCACCCACCGGCGGGGGCCTGCGTGGCCATCTCCTCGATCAGCTTCGCATAGTAGTCCGCCATGGTCCCCCACTCGGAGTGCGGGTCCTGCCGGGCAACGTCACCCAGCGTCTGCGCCGCGGATCTGAGGTCGCTCGCGTTGGCCTGTGCCAGCCCGGCCTCATACTGGGCCTCCCAGCGGCGGGAATGGCTGCTATTGGCCACCAGCCAGGCCTCGAGTCCGGTCCGGCCCTCGGGCTCACCCGCGCGCGTCGCCAGGGCCAGCCTGTCGAGTTCGGCGCCGGCCCGCGCCGGGCTGTCGGCAGGCAGGGCCTTCACGGCCTCCGCCAGCACCGCCTGCGCCTCGTCGCCCGCGCCGGCCTGTCGCAGCAGGAAGCCCAGGCGCGCCAACTCCTCGCCACTGGCCTGATGGGCCGCGCGCTTGTTGCGGAGCTTGTTGACCTCCGGTCTCGCCGCGTAGACCGCCAGTGCCCGCTTGACGCGCACCGCGAAGGGGTCGACCGGCAGATAGCCCTGGATCTTGTAGAACGCCTGCTGCCTGGCGTCGATGAACAGATAGGTGGGGAAGCTGTTGATGCCGAACTTGTCGGCCAGGTCCTGGCGCTTCTCCGCATCGACTTTCACGGCTTCAAAGCTGCGGCTCAGGGCCACGAGTGGCGCGGCGGGGAGCACCTCCTGATCCATCTGCTTGCAGAATCCGCACCACTCGGTGCCAAAATCCACCATCACCGGCTTGCCGGACTTGCGCGCGGCGTACAAGGCCGCTTCATAGCTTGCCGCCCACTTGATGGCGGGGTCGCCTTCTGCGGAGGCTGCCGGCGCGATCCGGCCGTACGCGATCAGTACGCCCGCCGCGGCCACCAGGAGCCAGCCGACGGCGTAGGATCTCCTCATGGTCCTCACCCTGACATAGCCCGCGCCGGTACAGGACCCCGGCGCGGCAAGATGCACAGCAATATACTCGATAGACGTTGCCGGTGCCAAGAAAGATCACCAAGTTATATAAATCCGAGTGAACAGCATCGCCCCAGGCCCCCAGCGGCCCATCCGCCAGGAGTGATGCACCTGCCCGGCAGGACGGGTGCGTTGACTTCACCACCGCGGGCTGCCTATAATGTACGGTGAAACCGGACCCTGAACTCTGTGGGCGTGGCCTTCATCATGTCTGACGCATTGTCGGCGACGGAGGAAGCTCCGTCGCCGTCTACTTCTGTATGGCTGTCAACCGTCCCCCTGATCTGGGGCACCCACTTCGTTGCCCTGAAGATCGTGTTCCAGGACTACAGCGTGTGGGGCATGCTCAGTGTGCGTTATGCGCTCATGAGCGTAGCGCTCATCACGATCCTGTGGTTCGCGGAGCGTGACCTGCGCTTCCGGTGGCGGGACGTGCCGTACCTGGTTTTGTTCTCGCTGTTCATGGTGACGGTGTACCAGATTCTGTTCGCCGAGGCGATTGAGCTGGCGTCGGCGTCGCAGTGTGCCCTGCTCATCAGCACGGCCCCGATCTTCACCGCCATCACGGCGGCGGTGCTGGGGTGGGAGCGGGTCACGCGGCAACTCGTATGGGGCGTGGCGCTGGGCTTCATCGGCATCTTCGCCGTGATCTACGGGGGCCACGACCTGAGTGCGGCCGCTCAGTCGCAACTGCGAGGCAGCCAGATCATGGTGGTGGCGGCGGTGATGTGGGCGTGGTATGCCGTGCTGGCGCGACCGCTGCTGGCGCGCTATTCGCCGCTCAAGGTCACCGCCTACTGCCAGACGCTGGGCGGGCTGGCGCTGATCCCGTTCGGCTTTCGGGAAGCAGTGACGACGACGCCGCGCGTGTTTGAGCAGCTTGCCGATCCCGCGGTGTCCACGCACGCGTTCTGGGTGCTCTTCGGGCTCATCTACTACGCCTGGTTCTCCGGGGCGTATGCCTTTGTCGTGTGGTACCAGGGGGTGAAGCTGCTGGGCTCGGCCCGCACGATGCTGTTCCAGTTCTGTGTGCCGGTCGTGGGGCTGCTGGCGGCGATCGTGTTCCGGCACGAGTACCCCACGGGCCTGCAGTGGGCCGGGGCGGCTCTCACCCTTGGCGGGGTCGTCTTCGCGGCCCGTCGGCCGCAGGTCGCGCGAGCTGTTGACAGCGCCGGACCGCCTGGCAGAAACGAGGCCGCAGATGCAACTGACGCCGCTTCCTGAGACCATCGCGCGCTTCCGCGTCGGGGGGTTCGTGGCCCTCCTCGACCGCCCCGAGCGCGAGGGCGAAGCCGACCTGCTGCTCGCCGTGGAGCATGTCACCGGCGAGAAGCTCAACTTCATCGCTACTCACGCCCGCGGCCTGATCAACGTCGCCATCGCGCCGCAGCGCTTGGCGGAGCTCGACATCCGCGTCCTGGAGCCCCGCTATCACGGCGACAATGTCCCGGCCTTCACCGAGCCGGTCGACTACACCCCGGCGGTGACCACCGGTGTCTCGATGTTCGAGCGCGCGGCGACGATGCGGGCCCTGCTCGACCCGGCAGTGCGGCCGGAGGACTTCATGCGGCCCGGGCACGTGTTCCTGCTTGCCGGCTCGCCGGCCGGCCTGCACGGGCGGGAGGGGCACACGGAAGGGGCGCTGGCCCTCGCGCGCCTGGCGGGCCTGAAGCCCGCGGTCGTCCTCTGCGAGTTGATGGCTCCTGAGGGGCACATGGCCAAGCCCGCCGAGATCGAGGCGTTCGCGCGCAGTCACGACATCGCCCTGGCCAGCGTCGAGCAGATCGTGGCCGAGCTGCAGGGCGCTTGAGAGGTCGGGCGCGCCCGTCAGCTTGACAACCCCTCCGCGGGGCCGATAGAATGGCGACGGCCCGTCTCCGGGCTGGCGTGAAGAGGATGCCATGACATGTAGTCGCTGTCGTCGGTCGATGAGAGAGACGCGCGGCATCCACCACCGCCAGCGCAAGTTCCGCTGCCCCACCTGCGGTAGGGTAGCCATGCAGCACACCCGGCGCCGCGGGACGTGACGATGCGCGGGGGGCGCCCGGCCGACCCCGGTCCGTGGCGGCACATGCCGCGAAGTGAGCTGAATCTCGCTGTGCGAACCAACGAACAACTCAGGCGTCGGGTCCTGGTCGTCATGGCGGTCCTTGTGCTGGCTCTGTTGTGGCACCAGGTCTTCGTGATGACGGGCGTGCTGTGGTGGAACGCCCCGGCGCAGGCCACCCCCGTCACGCGCCCGCATGCTCCCCGCCTGCGTGCTCCCGCGAGTGGATGGGTCGACGTCGACACCTACCTGCGGACACACCCCGTCTGGGTACCCTGACCCCGGCTCAACAAGGAGTAAGTGATGGCCGCTCACGGCGTGGTGACAATCATCGGCGCTGGCCTGGCGGGGTCCGAGGCTGCCTGGCAGGCCGCCGGGCAGGGCATGGACGTGGTGCTCTACGAGATGCGGCCCGCGACGATGACCCCGGCCCACAAGACGGGGCTGTTCGCCGAGCTGGTGTGCAGCAACTCGCTCAAGTCCAACAACCTCGACCGCGCGGGCGGCATCCTGAAGGAGGAGTTGCGGCGGCTCGGCTCACTGGTGATCCGCTCCGCCGATGCCACCGCCGTGCCCGCCGGGAGTGCCCTCGCCGTCGACCGCGTCCGCTTCGCCACGCTCATCACCGAGGCGGTCGAGGGGCACCCTCAGATCGAGGTGCGGCGCGAGGAGGTCACCGCGATCCCCGAATCGGGGCTAACGATCATCGCCAGCGGCCCGCTGACCTCGCAGGCGCTGGCGCGCTCGTTGTTCAGCCTCACGGGCCAGACCTACCTGTTCTTCTATGATGCCATCTCGCCCATCGTCGCCAGCGACTCGATCGATCGCGAGCGGGTGTTCCTCGCCTCACGCTATGGCAAGGGCGAGGCCGCCTACATCAACTGCCCGATGACCGAGGACGAGTACAATGCGTTCTACGATGCCCTGATGGCGGCGGAGATCTCGCTGCACGCCGATGTCGACCCGAACGAGTTGTTCGAGGGGTGTCTCCCCGTCGAGGTGATCGCCGGTCGGGGGCGCGACGGCCTGCGCTTCGGCCCGATGAAGCCGGTCGGTCTCACCGATCCCCGCACCGGCAAGCAGCCGCATGCCGTCGTGCAACTGCGGGCCGAGAACCAGGAGCTGACCATGTACAACCTGGTCGGCTTCCAGACCTCGCTCAAGTGGGGCGAGCAGGATCGCGTCTTCCGCATGATCCCGGGGCTGGAGCACGCCGAGTTCTTGCGCTACGGCCAAATCCACCGCAACACCTACGTGAACGCACCGACGCTGCTTCAGCCGACGTACCAGTTCCGGCGGCGCGAGGACCTGTTCTTCGCCGGTCAGATCACCGGCGTCGAGGGCTATGTGGAGTCGACGGGGTCAGGTTTGCTGGCGGGCCTGAACGCCGCACGGCTGATCCTGGGCCAGCCGCTGCTGGCGCTCCCCCGGGAGACAGTGCTCGGCGCCCTGGCCCACCACATCTGCAACGCCGATCCGGATCACTTCCAGCCGATGAACGCGAACTTCGGCATCCTCCCGCCCGTGACGGGTGAGCGCCGCCGGATGAGCAAGGCGCAGAAGAAGGAAGCCCGGGCCGAGGTGTGCCTGGGAGCACTGGATGAGTACATGCGGCGCGAGGGTCTGAGCCGGCCCTGACCGCCAACCATGCCACAACCGTGCGCCAGTTGTGCAACCGTGCGGCGACCGCGCGCTGTTCGGAGGGGCCGGACTACGAGGGGCCGCGGCGAGGAACGAGCCGCAGACGCGTAGGCCGACCGTCCCGGTCGGCGGGTCTTGTCGAGCGAGACGACGACGCTGTTTTTGGGCCGTCTGGCCTGTCTGTCATCCTGAGCCAGGACCGCGCAGCGGTCCGCCAGCGAAGGATCAGCATCAGGTGAAGGCGCATGTGTGCGGAATGTGATCCTTCGTCGCTGCGGCTTCTCCGAAGCCGCAAGCGCTCCTCAGGATGACGGTGACCTTCAGGCGCGGTTCGCACGGGCACCGGCATGGCGACCAAAAAACAGCGCCGTCGAGACGCTCGACCTACGCGGCAGCCGCACCTTCGGAGGGGGTGACCCGGCAGTGGTGGATGAGGCCCGCGACCTAGCCCCCCAACCGCCTGCGACGGCGCTCCCCGGCCCACCGGGGGCCGCGTGGCATGTCGACACCTTCCTGCGCTACCTCACCGATGTGCGGCGAGTCTCTTCCCACACGGCCGAGGCCTACTCCCGCGACCTGGCGGATTTCTCCGACTTCCTGGCCCGGGTCTGGGGACCGGACCGGGCTCACGACTGGGCGGCCACCGACTACGCGACGGTGCGTCGCTTCCTGGCCCACCTCAACCGCAAGTCGTATCAGAAATCCACCATCGCCCGGAAGCTATCCGCGCTGCGGATGTTGTTCAGGTATCTTGTTGACGAGGGCCTGGTGGCCCACAACCCGGCGGCGCTGACAGCCTCGCCGCGGCGGTCAGCACACCTGCCGGAGATCGTGCATGACTATGAGCTGGCCGAGCTGCTCAGCTCGCCGGACCCGGCGACGCCGGCCGGGGCGCGCGATGCGGCCCTGCTCGAGCTGTTCTACGCCACCGGCCTGCGCCTGGCGGAGGTCCAGGGGCTGGACGTGACGCAGCTCGACATGGCCGGGCGGAGCATCCGGGTCATCGGGAAGCGTCTCAAGGAGCGGCAGGTCCTGTTCGGCCAGCCGGCCGCCGATGCCCTGGACCGCTACCTGGGCAGCGCGCGGCCGGCCCTGCTCGCCGCGCGCGTCGGGGCCGACGAGGAGCCGGCCGTGTTCCTGAACCGGCAGGGCACCCGCCTGTCCCGCCGCGGGATTGCCCGCGTCGTCGAGAAGCATGTGCTGCGAACCGCGAGCGCCCATCGCATCTCGCCCCACGCGCTGCGGCACACGTTCGCCACGCACCTGTTGGACAACGGGGCCGATCTGCGGGCCATTCAGGAGCTGCTGGGGCACGAGAGCCTGGCCACCACCGGGATCTACACGCATGTCACTGCCGAGCGCCTGCGCCACAGCTACGAGCAGGCGCACCCGCTGGCGCAGGACGAGGCCGATGGTGAGCTACGTGGCCCTGGCTCAGCATGACACGAGCCCCCCGGGCCTGTCACCCTGAGCGGCGGGGGCCGGAGGCACCCGCCGCGAAGGGTCTGCTCTTGCCCTGGCGCCGCCGGCAAGGGCAGATGCTTCGCTCTGCGGACGCAGACGCGAAGCGTCTGGCGCGTCCGCTAGCTCAGCATGACAGTGGCCGGATGCACGCAGCCTCACCAACCTGCACGTTGAGCGCAACTTGCGTCGAGGAGATCAGTCCACCATGAAAGTCCGTTCCACCACGATCGTGGCCGTGCGCCGCGACGGCATGACCGCACTGGCCGGCGACGGCCAGGTCACCGTCGGCGACACGGTGTTCAAGAACAAGAGCATCAAGCTGCGCACGATGCGCGAGGGCAAGGTGCTCACCGGCTACGCGGGCGCCGCGGCCGATGCCCTCGCCCTGTTCGAGCGTCTCGAGGCCAAGCTCGACGAGTATTCGGGCAACGTGCAGCGCGCCGCGGTCGAGCTGGTGAAGCTGTGGCGGATGGACAAGGCCCTGCGCCGGCTCGACGCCTTGCTGCTGGTGGCCGACCACGACAGCCTGCTCCTGATCTCGGGCACCGGCGACGTCATCGTCCCGGATGATGATGTCGTGGGGATCGGTTCCGGGGGCGGCTATGCCCAGGCCGCGGCCCGCGCCTTGCTGCGGCACACCCAACTACCGGCCGACACGATCGCCGAGGAAGCCGTCCGCATCGCCTCGGAGATCTGTGTCTTCACCAACGACCACGTCACCGTGGAGGTGCTGAAGTGATTGAGGGCGAGCTCACCCCCAGGCAGATCGTCGAGGAACTCGACAAGTACATCATCGGCCAGGTCAAGGCCAAGCGTGCGGTGGCCATCGCCCTGCGCAACCGCGCACGCCGCCGCCAGATCCCCGATGAGCTCAAAGATGAGGTCATCCCGAAGAACATCCTCATGATCGGCCCCACGGGTGTTGGCAAGACGGAGATCGCCCGCCGGCTCGCGAATCTCGCCCGCGCGCCCTTCATCAAGGTCGAAGCCACCAAGTTCACGGAGGTTGGCTACGTCGGCCGCGACGTCGACTCGATGGTCCGCGACCTCGTCGATACCGCCTACCGCATGGTGGAGGAGGAGTTCTTCGACGAGGTGTGGGAGGAGTCCGAGCGGCGGGCCGAGGAACGGCTGCTTGACGTGCTCGCCGGGCACGGCGCCGAGGCTGAGAAGCAGGCCACCTCGCCGCTCCCAACCACCGAAGCCCTCGAGGTGGTGTCGCCCGCCGGCGCGCCGGATGACGCCCGTCGCCGCGCCGAACAGCTCGAGCAGATCAAGCAGCAGGAGCGCCGCGTGCGTGAGTTCACGCGCCGCCGCCTCACCGAGGGCGAGCTCGAAGAGCAGGACGTCGAGATCGAGGTCGAGGAAGCCAGCATGCAGACCATGCAGATCTTCTCTGGCGCCGGGCTGGAGGAGATGGGCTTCAACATGCAGGACCTGCTCGGCAACCTGTTCCCCGCCAAGAAGACCCAGAAGCGCATGACGGTCGCTGAGGCCCGCCGCGTCCTCACCTACCAGGAGGCCGAGCGGCTTGTCGACCAGCAGGAGGTGGCGCGCGAAGCCCTCGAGCGGGTCGAGGAGAGCGGCATCGTGTTCCTCGATGAGCTCGACAAGATCGCCGGTCGCGAGGGGGGCCACGGACCGGATGTCTCGCGTGAGGGTGTGCAGCGCGATATCCTCCCCATCATCGAGGGCTGCACGGTCATGACCAAGTACGGCCCGGCCGATACCTCCCACATCCTGTTCATCGCCGCCGGCGCGTTCCACGTCTCCAAGCCCTCCGACCTGATCCCGGAGCTGCAGGGTCGCTTCCCGATCCGCGTCGAGCTGACGAGCCTGTCGGAGGAGGACTTCCGCCGGATCCTGGTGGAGCCGCAGAACTCGCTGGTCAAGCAGTACACGGCACTGCTGGCGACGGAGGGGGTTCAGCTCGAGTTCAGCCCCGAGGCGCTCGATGAGGTCGCGCGCCTGGCGCGCCTGGTCAACGATTCAATGGAGAACATCGGCGCTCGCCGCCTCTATACGATGATGGAGCGGCTCCTGGACGAACTGTCGTTCGATGCCCCCGACATCGACGCGCAGCACGTAGTGATCGACGCGAAGTACGTCAACGATCAGTTGACCGACATCGTCCAGAATCAGAACCTGAGCCGGTACATGCTCTAGAGACCCGGCCGAAAAGGCCACTTCCGGCCGGGTCTCTAGAGCCAAGATGGCTGTGAGTGGCCTCTGCGAGCCTCTGAGCGTAGCGTCGCGGCCTC
>CAZIWQ010000049.1:1497-14898 GCA_964542355.1 uncultured Armatimonadia bacterium | reverse complement strand
CGTGCCGATCCAGTTGCGCAGCATGCTGTAGTAGCCGAAGGTGCCGCTCAACGGGTTCATCAGGGTGAGGGGGAGGTCGCTTGCCTGCAGCCGCTGCCTGGCGTCTTCCCAGTCCGGGGGATAGCGCTGTGCGAGCGGCCCCTCGTAGCGGAAGCGGTACTCCTCGAACGAGGCGCGATCCTTGACCGGGAAATCGAGGTAGCTGTCCATGCTCAGGCGGGCGCCGCCGACGGTGCCGCTCTTGCGGGCCCGGCGGGTGCGGCCGAAGCCATCGACAAACAGGATCGATTCCGTCGTCTCCTCCAGGGTCCGGCTCTCGACCGCGGGGAGCGGCCCGGTGCCGTTGAGGCTGAGGGCCGCGTAACCCTCGAGGCCGAAGAACGGCTCGCCGTGCTCCATGAAGGCGGTGTTGACCGCGCGGCCGTCGACCGTCTCCGGCATGCCCTCACTCAGCCATCGCTCGCGGGTCTGGCCCCAGACCGCGATCTCCATGTTGGGGGCATGGTCGACCGGCTGGAAGGTCATCGTCCTGACGAAGCGCTCCCTGGCAGTCACGCCGGCACCTCCCGCAGCACGAGCAGTGTCACGGACAGGGGTGCGAGGTCGAGCGCCACATCGTGGGGGAGGCTCACCGCCGCTACCCGCTCGACACTGACGCTGTCCACGATGCGCTCGAGGCTCACCGTGCCCTGCAGCCCGTAGGACGGCATCTGCAGCTCGCAGGCGACCGGGTCCTCGGAGACGTTGACGAAGAGCAGGGCGACGCTGCCGTCGCGGCCGCGGTAGGCCGCATGCTGCACGGCCCGGTCGCGCACCTCGTGCCGCTGACCCGGATCCATGCGATGCTGGAAGCCCTGCGCATCGTAGAGGAACTTGCAGTACTGCGCCGTGATCGACGGGACCGCGATGTCCGGCGGCCGAAGCATCTCGCCGAACATCAGGTAGGGATACAGCTCCCGACCCGTAGCGCGCACGATCTTCTGGTAGAAGGCGACCGTTACCGGGTTGTGCTCCGGTGGGTCGGGGAAGTAGCGGCCACCGGTGGGCAGCACGCCCTGGCAGATCGCCTTGCCCAACCCCCGGGTCCAGTACAGGACCTCCGGCCGATTGCACTCCGGCATCGCCGCGTAGTAAGCGCCGATGTACTCGTTGTAGACATAGTTGAACAGGGGGATCGTCTCGCCCCCCATCGGCAACCCCCGCCCGTAGTGGCCGAAGTACTCCATGTTGCCGGCCCGCTGGTCGTACAGGTCGAGCCAGGGGATGAAGTTCTCGGCGACCCCTTCGGTGGTGAGGGCGCAGTCCGGGTGAGCGGCCTTCGCCCGGCGGCGCAGCTCGGCCAGCATCCTCCCGCACGCCTCCGACCACCACGGCCCGTGCCCGCGCGGGTGGCCGTGGGCCGCGTCGTAGCACGCTTCGCTGCCACCACAGGGGAAGTTGTCGATCTGCACGACCGTGCAGCCGAGGTCGAGGCACTGCTGCAGGACCGCGGCATGCAGCTCGAGGGCCGCCGGCGGTGCGGGGCACAGCCGTACGACCTCCCAGTTCCCGTACCAGCTCATGACGGTGTACTCGCCATCCGGCCGGCGGAGCGCCAGGCCCTCCCCCTCCGCCCGGAACCGGGGCCAACTGTCCCAGGGGGGATCGTAGCCGATCTTCACATACCAGTTGTTGCCGGTGATGTAGACAAAGCCGCGGTTGCCGGCCGCCTGCAGCCGGGACATTGCCGCGCGGAAGGCGGCCTCCCCCTCGCGGGGGGGGAAGAAGCCGGCTGGGCCGGTCCACGCCCCTCCCCCCTCCCAGTTGAACAACAGGCCGAGCAGCGGGACCCCGGCCGTGGCGCTCTGCTCGTTCACCGTCTCGGCGATCAGGTCGAGCGAGTGATTCAGGTCCAGCCGCGGGATGTGGTAGTTGGACATCTGGAACACGCCCCCGACGCCCTCTCGCAGCCAGTCGGCCACATCACGGTCCCACAGCTTCTGCGCGCACCACCACTGCCGGGTGGCCCACGCCTTGTACAGGTCCGCGGCCGCATACCAGTCGCCGTGGAACACCCCGACGATGGCGTCGTAGGGCACAGCCACGTCCTGCCCCGGAAGCTCGGAGCACAGGTGCGTGAGGGACAGCACGGGGGTCGTGCCGAGATCGGCGAACGGCCCCATCAGCAGGTCTTTGGGGTGCTGCCCGGCGTCGTGCGCGGCGAAGTAGAGCCCGGCCTGGTCATTGTAGAAGGCCATGAGCTGAAGGGCGATGCCGCCGGGGTAGCGCCCGCCGGCGCGGCCGACCCCGACATCGGCCATCTCGGGGCCCGGACCGGAGCACAGTGGCAGCCGGTCGCGCACCGGGAACGGGTCGCGGAAGAGGTACCCCTCGCCCTGCACTGGTGCGACGAGGGCCTCGCCGGGCGCTGCGTCACCGGCCTTCACCAGGCCACACACAATCGGGCAGGTTACCTGACACACGGCAACCTCCGCCGCGACGCCGTGCACCTCCACCCGCCAGGCGCTGAGGGCCGCGTCATGGGGCAGGCTCACCCGCACCACGACCTCGTTCACCCGCGCCGGCAGGCCGCTCGATACCAGGGTCACGTCGGTGCCCTCGTCCGTGCGTGCTGTCTGGCAGTCGAGCTGGGTGGCCTGGTCGCTGGTGAGCCACTCCAGCTCCTGGTCATCCTGTCGCCGCACGGCCAACTTCCACAGCAGCCGTGGCGCTTCGCTGTCGCGCAACAGCTCGGCCCCCGATGCCTTGTCACGCACCGAGGTCAGTGCTCCATGGTGGGCCGGTTCGAACGTCAGGGCGACATGGCGGTTCTCGAGGATCATGCTCATCCCTCCTGGGGGTCAGCGCGCGCAGTGATTGACCGGCAGGTCCCTGCAGCCCCCGGCACCGCGAGTGTTCCCGCCGTGGCCGCCAATGCCCTGCTACGCGGGCTGCCGGTCCAGTCGCATCCCCTCACGGGTGGTCGGTGGACCTTCCGGAGAGCAGGTCTCTGCCACGCATGCGCAGCCAGTGCCGGTGATGGTGGGTCCACCGCTGCGCGATCCGCCGCGCCCGGTGGCAGAGCTGTCGTTTGGGTCGGGGAGGACACCCGAGGGCGAAGAGCTCACCGGCCGTCCGGCAAGGACGGCAGCCTCCACCGGGTGGGATCCCGTACGCCGGGACACCTGCTCTTGCGGGCTCTGCGCTGTTGACGCGACGCCGCGCGCCGGGTATACTCAGGGCAATGCGAGACATCGCAGGTGGACAGCCCGTAAGGGCTGGCGTGAAACTGGCCCCCACTAGGGGGTCGTTTCATTTGCGCGGGAGCCAGACCTTCCCGTACCCCTGAACGGAGCCAGTCCCCTCACAACGGCTGAACTTCCCATCGACTGCTTCCAGGATGCGTCGCCCAAAGGTATCGCCGCCCTCGGGAGCCAGGCCACGCTCGACGAGACACGCCTGCTTCACCGGGTGAGCCAGCACGTCGGCGAGCTGCAGGCCCGCGATGTTCGCGCTTTTCGGCTGTAGCTTGATCTCCTTGCTGGTGAGAGCGCGCTGGTGGTGCTCCCGTGAGACCAACAGCGTCCCGCCCTCATAGACCTGCGTATAGGCCAACCTTAGCTGGTTGTCCTCCGCCTTGCCCCGACACTCCGCCATGACATCCCCGACGGCATTCCAATGATTCAGCCAGGCACTATAGCGGTCCAGCATGGCAGCCAGGCAGAAGTGGTACGGATGGAACGGGTCTACGTAGCTCTCCTGGTGTGCCTGTTTGTCGATGATGACGCACACGAGCCGGAACCGCGCCCGTGCGATGACCTCCAGCAGCCCCCCATCGAGCTGCTGTCGCTTGCTCTCGTCACACAGGACGCCGAACGGCCCCTTGCGGTTGATGATGTCTGAGCGGTGCAGCACCACCGGCTTGTCCGGGCGGGGCCCGAACACCTCTCGCTTCAGGTGCTCCAGGTCGTCGGCGAACTCCACATAGCAGTCCTGCTGCCGGAACCAGACCCCCAGAAGCGCCAGGTACCGGTGCGAAGGGTCGTCGAGCAGCCGATAGGTGTGGTCGCCCGACTCGTCAATGTAGAGCCGGTGGCGCGGGGGATCCCTGCGGGGCTCGTGCATGCAGTTTGTGCCTCGCCAACTCACGGGCTGTATGCCCTCTCTGCCTGCTCGGCTTCGTCTTGCAGGAGGTCTCTTCGGCGGCCACGCTGCATGTGCCGCGCGGATTCGGCGGCAGCCTGACGATGGGAATGCCGACGCGGGACGTTCGCCCCATGCGACCGTCGGCGGTCGCGCAGGCTACCAGCCCCGCGCCGGCTCCGGTGTCCTTCATGTATCTGATCAGGTTGGCCTGCTGGCCGGACTGCTCGCAGTAGCCGAACAACGTCTCATTCCTCTCACGCGCGAGACCCATCAGCGCGAGGGTATGGGACGTGTGGTTGTAGGTGTTCTGGCCGATAGTGAGCTGCCACTTCGTCCCGAACTCCGCGCCCGGGATCGCCAGGAAATCCGCCGTGCTGAGGCCGGTGATCGTGTCGTAGTAGACCTCGTAGCCGATGGGGTTCTTGAGCGCCAGGAGCTGCGGCACACCCAGAAGTACTGACAGTGGGGTGGTGATCTTCGTGGGGTTCCCGATCTGCTCATAGTGGTCGGTCACTATCACGAATCTGATACCAGCCAACTGGAGCGCCTTGGCGAGGAGCGCCGGAGTCAGGGTCCCGTCTGAGAAGGGCGTGTGGACGTGTACGAGGCCCGGCACCCACGTTCCCGTCTCGGCGTGGGCGACGGGACCACTCGCGACGAGACCCCATAGTGCCCAAGCACAAAGTGTGAACGCGCACCCATACGCGCGGCGACCAACCAATCGCCGTAGCATTGCCGAGTTGCACGAGCGCCGACTGCCGGGAGGCAACACGGAAGTCATCGGGGTCCATCTTCTTCGGAGTGATCGCAATGTTCGCGACGTTCACATTTACAGTCTGTTGGAGCTTCCGAGGCTCAGATACATAGCTATCATGACCCTGCTGATGTGCCCCAGTCAAGCGCCGAACTGCCGCTTGAGGTCTGGCGCGGGTCCGCGGGTACGGCCGCTTGGCGACGCTTGGGGGCTGGCGTCGATCTACCGGCGTCTCCGGCCTAACCGCGTGGCCCAGCAAGATGGGGCGACACCAGAACACCAAACATCGGTGGGTGCTGCGGCCCTCAGTTCGGCCGAAGGGCGCGTCGGGCTGCGAACCCTACCAACCGCCTCGCGCCGCGATCAGCCGGAAGGTCTTCGCGCCTACCGGCACAGGGAGAGTTCCGGCAACAGCCGACAAGACCTCGTGGCTCAGAACATCCTCATAGCGAGCCGGCGGGTGCACCAGCCCGGCCGCCGCCCAGTCTACCGTCAGCTCCGCCCGCACCGCCTCCGCGCCGGGGTTGGCGAGGACCAGCAACGCCCGGTCGCCGGCCACGTGCATCGCCACCTCACAGCGCCCGCCACTGAGCGTCACGACCCGCCGGCAGTCCCACGGGAACAGGAAGCGGCAGTCCCGCACCCCGAAGGCGGCGAGGGCGTCGAGCACACTGTGCACGCGCTCCCGGTCCACGAACTCGATCCACAACGGGGTGTTGTGCAACAGCGCCAGGTTCAGCAGCGTATCCGTGGTCGCGCGGCTGTGGGAGGCCGTCATCGCCGGCAGCCACACATGCCACAGGCCCCACAGGCCGGGGTCGTATTTGACCCCGAACTGCGCGAGCGTGCTGACGGCGCCGTAGTCGTCCCTCGCCTGGCCCATCCACTCCTCCCCGCTGACCGCCGCGGTGTCGAAGGTCAGACACGCGAGGTCCATGTGGCCATTGACCAGGCTGCTGATGTAGGCCCGGTCGGGCCCCAGGCGCTCGACAAGCACCCGGTAGAGCCGCTGCTTGAACTCGTGGATGGCGAAGATCGGGTAGGTGGGCGTGACCTCGGTGCCACTGGCGACCCCACACCCATGCTGCCGGTTCGCGCACTCCTCCAGGCTCCCGGTGTCGAAGTAGTAGCCGTCGAGGCGGTACTGTTGCTGCAGCTCGGCCAGGCTGTAGAGCAAGAGGTCGGCCCACTCGCTGCCGGGGCACAGGTACACGTAGTCGGGCGGGTAGGTCTCCCCGGGGACACGCTGCCACTTCGCGAAATGCTCCTCGTAGCCCGGGATGGCACGTACCAGCTCGAGCTGCATCCATGCCGCGATGCGCTGCCCCGCCTTACCGGCGGAGGCGACGAACTTGCGGATCTCCTCCCGCCGGGAGGCAGAGAAGTGGTACTGCAGCGGGTCCCCCTGCAGGCTGGTATTGAGGTAGAGCACACGAGTGTAGCGGGGGTCGGCGGGCCCGCCA
This sequence comes from uncultured Armatimonadia bacterium, assembly GCA_964542355.1. Classification (GTDB taxonomy): domain Bacteria; phylum Armatimonadota; class Zipacnadia; order Zipacnadales; family JABUFB01; genus CAZIWQ01. Next base: position 8,556 of record CAZIWQ010000049.1, on the reverse strand, counting down.
CGCACCGTGTGGTCCTGCGACTTCCCCGGCGGTCGCTTGCAGGGCGTGGGCAGGAGGCCGAAGGTGAACGTCCGCGACCCTTCGAGCCGGTACGGGGCATCGACCAGATTGATCCTCAGGGTGCGCGTCTTCTCTGTGGGGAGCCACTCGATGACCCTGCCCGGGTCAGCGTTGCTCCACCCGGCGGAGGACTCGGCAAACCAGCAGAGCCCCCGCGCGTGGTTGCCGAACCACAGAGTCGGTCCGAACGCCCAGTTGCACGCCGACGCCGGTGCGGAACCGTAGTCGTTCTCACGCTTGCCGCCGTGGCGGTAGCACAGTTGAGCCTGTGCGGGATCGAGGGGGATCTCCACACTCAGGCGCGCCAGCGTCAGCGGGGTCGCGGCGGTGAGGCTCAGGTCGATCCGCACCAGGCCATCGAACTCGACGGCTGCAGTAGCTGTCACCCCGAGCGGACCGGCCGAGGAAGAGCGTGCCTCAACCGTCACCCGGTCGGGGAAGCGGGAGGTCACGCGGGACGTGCCGGGGGTGAGGTCAAGCGACCTATCCGCCACCGCGGCCAGGAGCTGAAGGGGGCGGGCGAGGAGGTCCTCGCCCTGGCTGGTGATCTGCGCCGGTAACAGCCCGTCGCGCCACCGGAGGCTTCGCCCCCAGCACTCGATCTGCAGCTCCTGGCCGGGGCCGGTATCACCCGTCACCTCCAGCGGGGTGAAGGGGGCCGGGACGCTATGGTCCCGGCCGAGGGTGTTGCCACGCCACGGCTTCTCCTGCACCGCCGGTAGCGCGGGCGGCTGCGTGTCCGCGGAGTGGACCGCGATGTCATCGATATCCGCCGGGCCACCGAACACGTGGATCGCACAGGCGAGGTTCCTGACCTCCGGCTCCAGTTGATACTCCAGCCGGCATTCCTGCCACTGGTCGGTGAGGGTCACCGCCGGTGAGTGCCGGGACTCGAGGAACTTGAGATCCGGGCCGTAGCGGTAGAGGAAGACGCGGATGGAGCTGCCCTGACCACGCGCCCAGAGCGCGGCCACATAGCGGCCGGCCCCCTCGACCTTCGCGACGAACTGGTAGAGGTTGCCATCGCTGCCCGCTCGTGTCGGAGTGAGGCGGAGGTAGTGCGCGCCGGAGTGTGCCCGAGCGGGGTCGGCGATGACCTCGTAGGTGGCCGGATATGGCGGCGTCGGCATCCAGAAGTCGATGAGCTTGCCCGGCAGGTTGCTCTCGAAGTCACCATTGCGGATCAGGTTGCGCGGGCCGGCGAGGGCCGGCAGCGCGAGGGCACTGGCCAGCAGGCACACCCGCACCACGCTCAGGTAAGGCGTCTGATTTGCGTACACCCGTTGCTCACTCCTCGGTCGCAGCTTCTTGGCCGTCATTCCCTCACGGGTGGTCGGTGGACCTTCCGGAGAGCAGGTCTCTGCCGTAGTCGCGCAGCCCGCACCGCTGGTCGTGGGTCCACTTCTCGGCAATCCGCCGTGCCAGGGACTTGTCGGTCTGCTCCACCGCCTTCAGCGCGAAGAAGCGGTTCCCGTAGCTCTCGTACTCGCTGCATGCGATACTGAGCGCCACTCGGCAGGCCGTCGGCGACTTGAACTCCTGGGACATCCAGTAGATCGCGTGGTCCCGCTCCAGGCTCGGCGAGAGACGGAGCACGACCTCACCTTCGTGGGGCTCGTGGGCATGATCGATCAGGTACACCTACAACGCCCTCGGCCAGATCACCCAGGTGCAGCAGGGCGGACAGGTAGTCCGTCGGCGCCGGGTCCGTCGGTGTGCGATGCGCAGACAGGTCCGGCGGGAGAGCGGCTCGCTTCGCGCTCTGAAAGGCCTTCCATAGCGCCTGTCGGAGCAGTGGGGCGGACGAGGCGTCCGCCGGGAGGAGATACGCGATCTGGGTCAGGCCGTCGGTCTCCTGCGGCATGCGCTGCAGGACGATGCCACAGGCGCGGTCGAACAGGGCGGGGGCGCTGTTGGCGGCTTCGTGCAGATCGAGCAGCATGCCGATCTGTCGGCTCTCGTCGCCCTCAGCCAGCAGTTGCCAGAACGCGGCCTCCCCCTGCGGCCTAGTCCGCAGCAGCGCGGCGATGATGTCTGATGTCCGGACGCCATCGGAGTCAGTCCGGTCGGGACCATAGGCGCTGCGCAGGAGGCTCACCAGGACCGGCACGGCCTCGGGGCTGCGGACGCGCCGAACGGCATCCACGATTGGCTCTGCCTCGTTGGGGGACCAGCAGATCCCGCGCGGGAAGTGGCGCAGCGCGAACTCCAGCACCGGCCACAGCTCCGGGGGCAAGGGACGTGGTAGCACCCCCATCATCGGGGGCCCGCCCTGTGGGGGGCCCTTCCCGCCGGGCCCCGGCGGCGGATCCGCGAGCACGGTAGCCGGCTTGTCTCGGGCCTCACGCTCCCCCCCGGGCTTCGGCACAGGCGGCGCCTCAGCGTCCTCACCGGGGTCGTCGTCCACGTCTCGGCCGCCGTCGGATGCCAGCCCGGCCGCCAGGATCGCCTCCGCGGCGACGACGCGCACTCGCTCCGGCTGGGTCTCGTCGGCGAACAGGCGGCGGGCGACGGCCAGCATCTCGGGGATGATCGCAGGCAGCGACGCGGGGGGAGTCCAGACCCCCAGCGGGGACCATGCCTGTGCCAGTACGGGAATGCCAGGGACCCGCTCCCGCTCCCAGTCCTCCGACGGGTCGCCGGAGCCGAGGACCACTTCGGGATGTGCGAGAATGAGGCGGGCCAGCAGTGCCGGGTCTTGGGCGATGCGGGCCGCCCGGCATGCCGCGAGGCGGCTGTTGGCATCGCCCCGGTCGAAGACCCGTTGGATGTCGGGCGCGGCCGCCGTGTGAAGGGTCGAGGCGAGGGCGGCAAGCGCGCCTTCTCGCACCTGTGGCACGGCGTCATCGAGGGCGGCTCGCAGTCGCGGCGCCGCCTCCGGTGCCCCGATCTCCCCCAGGGCGTGGGTGCCTACCATGCGCGCGTCGGGGTCGGGGCTGTCCAGCAGTCGCGCCGCCGCGGGCCAGGCAGCCGGAGGCATCGCGCTCAGCGCGAGCCAGCAAGTGAGCCACGGCCTTGGCCCGTCCGTGGCCGCCAGCGGCTCGGCGAAGCGCAGGCGCTGGGCCTCCGTCCAGTCCTCCGCGTCTGCCGCGATGATGCGGCCGGCCGCCTCCCGGTCGCCGGCGGACCCATGGCGCAGCATCTGCTCGAGCACCTCCGGTGCCGCGCCGTCGGCCACCTCCGCCAGCCCCACGACAGCCAGGCTGCGCACGGCCTTGCACGGGTGCTGCAGCAGCCCGCGCAGCGCCGTCAGCAGTGCCTGGTCCCCACGCTCGGGTGACGGGAGCTGGTCCATCACGAGCAGCGGGACCACCCAGCATGGGTCGCCGAGCAGGCGCAGGGCCAGCTCATCCGGTAGCGCGGCTGCCTCCCCGGGCGATGGCACGACCTCATCCAGCGTATTCAGTGCCCATACTCGCTCCGTCGCCGCGTCTGAGCGGAGCGCCTCGCCCAGCACCTGCCGCAGGGCGGCCTGCGCCGCAGTGCCCTCCACCAGTCGCGTGCCGCCCGAGATGAGCACCCGCGAGCCGATGTCCCAGCGGATGCGGAAGTGCCGCCACGCGTCCCGGCCCTCGTCCCAGGCGGCATTGGCGGCAGCAAGACCCGGCAGGCCGGTCGCGGTCATGTAGCTCTTCGCCCACAGACGCAGCCCCTTCGCGCCGTGCTCCGCAAGCAGCATCGTGACGGTGCCGTATCGGTTCCCTTCGGGCCGGGACACATAGTCGGCACACAGTGGTAGCGCCAGCCCGGGCGGGAGGTTGTGGACGACGTCGAACGCCTTGAGCCTCCGCAGCAGGGCCCGGACCTCTGGCGGCATCGGGGTGTCTCCGGGCGTGTAGTCGTCGGGGGGACCGAGAGCGAGGGTATCGCTCGCCGGAGGGACACAGGGACGATCGAGCTCCAGGGCGTGGCGCAGCAGGGGGACGATCTCCTGTCCCCGGGCGGCCAGCGCCTCGGCGCAGAACTGCACCAGCAGGTGATCCTCGCTGGTCCGGAGCAGGTGCATGAGGGTCTCGTCGGCCCCGGGCTTCGCGATCCGCGCGAGGGCCACGGCTGCATACTGCTGCACCAGCACGTCCTTGCCCTGCAGCGCCCGACGCAGCACCGGGACTGCCGCCGCCCCCTCGCGCACGAAGTGGCCAACTGCCCCCTGCGCCACCTGTGGGTCCGTGTCACCCAGCCGGGCCACCCACCCGGCCTCGTCGACCTCCCCGGCGGAGGCCAACATCATCAGGAGCACACCAAAGCTCGCCGCGTGCATTGCAACATGCCCCCCTCAACGCTGCTTGCGCCTGCCGACCGCGTGTAGGTCACCGGGTGGTTGGCCACGAACGATAGTGCCGAGACGAGACGCCCCAGACCGCCCCCGCATGAGGTGCCAACCATGGACCGGCCAACCCGCCCGGCACGACGCCGTCCACATCCCCTCGCCGGGCTTGTCGCGGCGGTTCTCGCGGCAAGCGTGCTGTGCCTGCCCAAGGCGTGCGCCGCTCCTGTCACGCGCACCATCGAGCTTGGCGACAGTGTGCTGCAGTATGTCGATGCCCCCGGCCGCCCCGGGTCGCTCAGCTACCGCGTGGGCGAGTCCCTGCTGGTCACCGAGGTCGCCACCTTCGGTGCCTCCGGCGACTGGAAGCAGCGCCTGCTGGACTTCGGCGGCGGTGAGGTCAGCCAGGACGACCGCTTCGCCGGCCGGCGGATCACGGTGCGACGCGAGCTGCCGTCCGGGCGAGCGGAGCAGGAGGCGATCCTCGGGCCCAACTCGCTCGAGCTCCGCTGGCGCTTCGACCTCCACGACTTCACCGGCAACCTCGAGGTCAACGTCTACCTCCCCGACGCGGCCCTGGGGGTCTCCCCCTACGAGGCCGTGTTCCAGAACGGGACGAGTGAACGCGATCAGCTCTGGGTCGAGCAACGGGCCGCCCTGACCTCCCTGCGCACCCTCTCTATCAACACCCCGCAGCGCAGCTTGATCCTCGATGTCGGCGGGCGCGGCGGCTGGCAGTTCCAGGACCTCCGCCGCAGCCAGACGCAGCGTGGCCGGTACCGCATGGTGCTGCCCTTGTACAACCGCAAGGGCGCCTTCCGCGAGGAGCTCGTCCTACGGCTGACGGTCAACCCACCCGCCATGGCGCTGGCGCCGGTTGACCTTGCCCCCGTGGCCAACATGGGGCTCGCCGACGAGCACGAGGGGGATGGCAAGGGTGGCTGGACCGACCAGGGCGACAACGACCTGCGCAGCCTGCCCACCGGCGATCGGCTCCTGCGGGGCATCCCATTTCGGGTCCTGGCGGACGATGCGGCGCAGGGGCGGTCGGTGGTCATGCTCCGGGGCGAGCAGCGGCCGGACTTCCCTGCCGGCGTGCGGGTGCCGGTGGGAAGCAAGGCCCACACCCTGTTCTTCCTCCACGGGTGTGCCTGGGGGGCTGACGGCCGGACCGCCCTCACGTACGGGGTCCACTACGAGGATGGCACCGAGGCGACGGTGCCGGTGCGCGTGGGCAAGGAGCTCTGCGACTGGTGGGGAGTCCGCGACCTGGGCGCAGAGGCCCGGGTGGCGTGGCGGGGTGCCAACGCGCGGGCGCCGATCGGGCTGATGGTCCTGCGCTGGGTCAACCCGCACCCGGAGCAGGTGATCCGCGAGCTCACGCTGGAGGCCGGAGACGGCCCGGTGGCGGGCGTCGTCGCCATCACGACGGCGACGGGACCGCTGGGTCTGGCCGGGGCGCCGGGCGCCACGGCCAAGCTGCCGCCCCTGCGGATTGCCGGGGCAGGCCTGCTGGCGGTCGACCAGTCCTTCCGCGGCTCACGACTGGAGCCGGACTTCCGGGTGGCTGATCTGAAGCAGACGAACGACCTCAGCGCGTTCGACCTGCTGATGGTCACCGAGGATCTGACGGCAACGAAGGCGGCCCAGGTGGTGGCACGGGTGCAGGAGGGCGGGCGGCTGCTGGTGTTCGGGCCCCCGCCGCAGGGGCTGGAGGCGATCCTCCCGGTGAGCGCCGCCTCGCCGCCCGTGCTACGTGTCATCGCCGCCTACTGGCGCTGGGGAGAGGGCGAGGTGAAGGCGTTCTTCCTGCATCCCACCCCTGCGGAGGGCCCGCTGTTCTCCGGGCTGGACCCACAGCAGCTCGCCCCCGCCGGGGCCCTGTACGAGGTGCAGGCGCGGCCGGGGGCAACCGTCGAGGCCCTGTGGGAGGCGGGAGACGGCGAGCAGTTCCCGGCCGTTGCCACCGGCAAGCTGGGCCACGGCCAGGTGACCTATCTCAATCTCCCCCGCCTGTACCCGGCCTGCGGCGGCATCGACTACGGCCGCCTGTTCCTCTCCCTCAACCGCTACCGCGACCCGTTCTTCCTCAAGCTTGCCTACCATGCGGCCGGGCACGACGAGGTGGCGGTGTGCATCGGCGAGTTCTTCGCCGCGAAGGCCGCGCGCGAGAAGCTGTTGTCGCCGCTGGCCGAGCTGCGTGTCGGCCTGGAGAACCTCAACGCCCTGGCCGGGTACGCGGGCACTCCCGCCGCGACAGAGCAGCTCCGGGAGGCGACAGGGGCGGTGCAGGCAGTGGAGGCCGCGATCCAGCAGGGGGATGAGCTCCTGGCGGGCCTGGTGGGAGCGCAGGGCCGGGAGGCCTACGCCCGGGCCCGCGGACTGGAGGCGCGGGCGACACTTTGCGTTGAGCAGGCAATGGCGGCCGTGCGCCGCGAGCTCCTGGGGGGCACGCCCCCGGCCGCATCCCCGATGCAACCGGCAGCCGGGCCACCCCTGTGGGTTGGCTCGACCCACGTGAACCACCCGCTCGTGTACCCTCACGGGCCCAGCCGTAAGTGGGCCTTCGACTGGGCCCTGCGGGGGATGCACGAGGAGCTGGGCTGGAACGTCTTCGACGTGGTGGTCGGGGGCTACGCCAGCGGGGAGCTGCGGCCCGATGGGAAGACACTGCAGCCCGCGGCCCTGGACGACATCGCGCCGGACATGCCGGGGCTCGTGGCGGCCTTCGG
>CAZIWQ010000049.1:0-1487 GCA_964542355.1 uncultured Armatimonadia bacterium | reverse complement strand
GAACAAGCTGGCGCTGATCCTGTGCACCGTCGGCGGCACGTTCCCGCCGGCGAAGCAGGTCACGCCCTACACCGCCGCCGCCAATGCGGCGCGCGCCAGCACGCTCCGCGAGCTGGCCCGTCACTTCGACCCCCTCCCCGCGTTCTGTGCGTTCGAACCCAACAACGAGCCGGGCATGGGTGCGACCGCGGAGAGCATGTTCGGCTACAACCCCACGACCGTGGCCGACTTCCGCCGCTGGCTGCTGCAGCGCCACCAGAGCCTGGCGGGGCTGAACGCGGCGCTGCGAGCCACCTATGCGTCGCTCGAGGAGGTCACGCCACCCACTCCGGGAGAGATGGCGCAGATAGGAGTGGGCGACCCGCGGCGGGCGCTGTGGGCTGAGTGGGTCGAGTTCCGCTTCCAGTTGATGGCTGACATGCACCGCAGCGACTATGAGGCCCTGCGCGCCGTCAGCGCCAAGCCCGTCTTCGACCGTACGGCCGGTGATGGGATGAACTGGTGTGGCACCCCGGGGAGCGGGGCGATGATCGCGGCCCGGCAGGACCGGCGCAGCCTCTGGCACGATGCCCTCGGCACCCACGTGATCTCACCCTTCCTGCTCGACTACCAGGTGGCCATGAGCCGGGGCAAGCGGATCGTGCAGAGCGAGTACTACTGGAGCACGTTCGGCGGTCCCTCCGACGGCCTGCGCTATCGCTTTGGGGGCAACTTCATGCACCCGTACCTGGACAACGACATGCGCAACTTCGCCGCGGTGGGCCGCAACTTCTGGAAGGCGGTCTCGCGCGGCAATGACCTTTTCACCGTCTATTTCGCCAACCCCGCTAACGCCTACGCCGGCTATGACGAGGGCTACTGGGGCATCCACTGCGCCTACTGGGGGGACCACTCGTTCAAGGGCATGACGTATGCCATGAAGTGCTATCCGCAGGAGGTCAACCGGATCCGGGGGGAGCTGCTCGGGGCGCGCCATCTACCGCAGGCGAGCATCCTCGAGCCGTTGGCCAGCGTGGTGCACACGGTGGGGACCTGCGTGGGAGCCGACGTGCGCGACATCCAGTACGAGGCGGAGAACCTGCACAAGCGCCTGCTGGCGACGCATGTACAGACTGACATCATCGGGGAATGGCGACTGCTGGAGGGCCCTCCCGCGCGAGCGGAGGGCGCGGCGGGCTCGGCAATGCCCGCCGCCATCCCGCCGGTGCTCGTGGTGCCGTACGGTGTGTTCCTCGGCACCGCCACGCAGGACCGGCTGATCGGGTGGGTCACGCAGGGCGGCGTCCTGCTCGCCACCGGGCCGGTCGGCCGGTATGACGAATCCGGGCGTGAGTCGGGCAAGCTGCTGCAGGCGGCATTCCCGGGGCTGCAGGTCACGCGGGCCGACGGGACAGCCGTCGGGCTCGGCGCCCGACAGGCCGGCACCGTGCGCCGCCGCTGGAACCTCGCCGGCACGCCGGCGGCCATCACTTACGCGGACGGGCAGG
>CAZIWQ010000048.1:8941-14907 GCA_964542355.1 uncultured Armatimonadia bacterium | reverse complement strand
TTCAATCCACGCTCCCGCGCGGGGAGCGACGTCGAACCGCCCCCTGCTGCCTGCTCTCACTGCCGTTTCAATCCACGCTCCCGCGCGGGGAGCGACAGGTCGCCGGCAAGACCTACTGCGACGAGTGTGTGTTTCAATCCACGCTCCCGCGCGGGGAGCGACCCCCACCTCCGCGAGCCCAAGGGGCCCTTGGCCCTATGGGCCGGTTTCCGCGAACCTACCCCTCAGGAGGTCAGTGAGGGCAGGCTGACCTGGCGCTACCTGCCTCTCCGTGCCTCTCAGGGCCTGCTGCGGCCAGCGCGAACCTCCCGGGGAATCGGTGGCCGCTAGGGGTTCGCGCTGGGATGGCGGCAACGTGGAGGACACCACGCGGCCTGCCGGTCGTGTCGCGGTTGGCACCATGCTGGCTAGACCAGAAGCGTCCCCTGGCCGCCACTAGCCGCCTGTGTGCCCAGCACCCCAGCCATGCAGCCGAGGAAGTCTGGTTCGTACGCCAGATCCCAGGCGTACACGCCATCACGACCGGCAATCGGCTGGAGGCCGAGTTGATCGATCTTGCTTGCCCACAACTGGACACTCCCGCGCAGCAGTTCGGCGGCACCAACGGCTTGCCGGTCTGTCAGGCGTTGCTTCAGGTGCGCGTCCACCACGACCAGGCGCGTGTCGGCGTCAATCACACGCCCGAGCTTCTCTACGGCCGGGAAGTTGCGCGCACTTTCCTCCCGGCCAAGTCGGTCGGCACCGAGGCCCGCTCGGTCGGAGAGCTCCTCATGCATGGCTGTCGTGACGACATCGGAGGGGTTGCCGTTGCTGAGCGCATGGGCCGCCATCATCCGGCGCAGCACATCGGCCGACACGCCAGCAGCCGGGTGCTGCGTGACCCCGTCATCGGCGATGGCGAAGTCGTAGACGACCGCGCCACCCTCAGCGTCGTACTCGCCGTGGCGGTTCACTCGTCCACCCACCTGGATGATGGAAGCCGTCGCGAATCGCTCACGAAACGCGTTGCGGAACGACAGGTCCACGCCGGCCTCGACGCAACTGGTGGCGACGAGGGTCCAGTTGGTGTCGGGCGCGCGAAGGCGACGTTCGACACGCGCCAGGATGCGCTCGCGGTCGGCGGGGGTCAGCGCCGTTGACAGGTGCAGCACATCAAGGCCGGCGGCCCTCATTGCCCGGGCCACGACCGCGGCGCTCTGCACGGTGTTCAGGATCACCAGCCGGGGGCCCGGGGTCCCCTCAATCTGCGAGAGCAGATCGGCGACCGTGGCGACTCCGCCCTCCAACAGGCGTGCGTAACGGACGCGGCGATGCTCAGCGGCGAGCACGTCGCCCACCTGATCGGGCAGGAGGAGCTCCGGGAGGCGCGTCGGGCTTCCCGCAATGGTGGCATCCTCCCAGAACCGGGCCAGCGACCCACTGGCGAAGACAAAGCGGCAGCCCCAGTCGCCGGCCAACTCGCGCAGCCAGCGCAAGTTCTGCGGCCATAGCTCCACGGGGAGTGCGGCGTGAGCCTCGTCGAGGAAGACAGCGCTGCCGGGCAGCGAGTGCAGTTTGCGCAGAGAGGCAGGGTGGCACGCGGCCAGGGCCTCAAAGAAGCTCACCGCGGTCGTGAGGATAACGGGCGCCTGCCACAGCACAGCAAGGTCGCGGTCACTCTCGGATTCGAAGTCGGCGCGATGGTGGTGCTCGAGGACAACGTCATTGGGCCTCTCGCCTCGCAGGACCAGCGCCTTGCGCAGAACTCTGGCGGTCTGCGTCAGGATATTCGTGTACGGGGCCACGACGATAAGCCGGCGAAGCCCCTCCGCCCGGGCGCGACGTAGCAGGTAGGCGACGACGGCAGTGGTCTTGCCCAGGCCAACCGGTGCCTCGCAAGCGACCATCGCCTCCATCACAGCAGTGTTGAGGCAACCCTCGAAGAAGGCCGCCCGCCGACGGTTCCGCGCGCGTTCCGCGTCTGTGTCCCCGCTCGGCAGACTGGCGACATAGCGCCGCAGGGCCTGAAGGCGTTCATCCCAACGCGGATCAGGGGGGCGAGGGGTGGCGCGACCGGTGTCGAAGAGTGCCGAATCGCTGTGGTCCGCATCAACAAGGCACGATAGGGCCAGTCGCATGGTAAGGCCGAAGATGGGGCGCCGGCACTGCGTCTCACGGCACCCCATCGCCGCTTGATGGAGGGACAGGTAGCCACCAAGGCACTGGTCTGTGTGGGCCTTCTGCTGTTCATGGCGGCCGGGCTCGTCAGCGTCGTTGCGGCGCCCGCGCAGACGCCGGGCCATCCCAGGGTCGGGACCGAAGTGCTCCGACTTCTCGGGTAGACCCGGCGCGTGGTGAGAGCGTACGAGCCACGCCGCCATCCAGTCTTGTGCCGCCGAGAGGTGGGCAACACCCGCGTCCACATGGTCCCACCGCAGGCGGGCGCCACGCCCCCTGCGCAGCGCAGCCTGGGTGTCAGGGTCCAGCTTTCCCAGGTCGTGGAAGGTCGCCGCCTCGATGATCGCCTCCAGCAGCCCGGGCGGCGACGCCGAGGCGTGCCGCAGCATCGCCTCGCACCGCTCGCAAGCCCCCTGGCACACGGCCTGCACGTGGCGCACATACGGGTCGGGATCCGCGCGCCCGCTGGGGGCCGAGTGGGCGAGGGGTATGGGGGCGTCGCCGGAGGGCCTCATGCCTAGTCCCACTTCATTCGGCACAGATCATCCAGATTGACCAGTCGCGCGCGCACGTCTTTTGGCAGTTCCTGCGGGATCGTGTAGTCGCTGATCGAGACCGAGGGCTCGTCGGCACTACCCACAGTCTTCTGTGGAGTGAGCGCGTCGAGGATCAGCGAGTCCGGGCAAGACCCCAGCGGGCTCTTGTGCTCGCCATACCACGCGTGCCGCACTTCGACGAACGGCCGCATCGCGGAGGCTGTGGCGTGATAGGCGTGGGGAACCAGGAACTGCACCAGCTCAACATCGCGCTTCGTGCACCCCGTCTTGCCCGCCATCATCGGGTTGACGAAGAAGGGCATTGCGTAGACGGCGTGCCGCACCGCGCGCCAGCCCAGCGGAGCCATGCCCCGGTCCTTGTCGTCCTCCACCCCGGACCTGTTCGTGAGGGTAAGGCGCTCGATCTCGATCGGGGCAATGCTGATGCCCGGGCCGAACTGGACAACGCCAGTGCTGATGAAGTGGTCCCCCCTATGCGCCTCGCGCTTGTCCTCCTTCTGGCCCTCGAGGAAGGTGTTGCCGAAGACGCGCGCGTCCCAGTAGGCGCGCTTGAACGCCTTGGCATCCATGTCGAGGATCTCTTCCCGCCTGCGTCCCCGGCTCTCCAGGATGTCGAAGTGGTCGTCCCCGTTCGGCTCGAGCCGCAGGGCAGCTTTGGCGGCGTGCCATGCGGGGCCCTCCTTGTCCTCCACCAGGTCGCGCAGCTTGCGCTTGAACGACACGGGCGAGATGAGCCCCCGGCCGTCGGAGTCCAATGTGCGCGGCTCGCTCTCGGCGTCAGGGTCGCCGTTGGGATTGCTGTGCCGCACCTCGATGATCAGCAGGCCCGTCCCACGGTTGAGGACATCGTTGTCAGTCGGCTTGCCGGGCGTCATAGGCTATTCCTCCTGAGCTTCATCTACGGTGATCGCGGTGGGTTCATCCGCGTGCGGCCCCTGCGCCTTGGGCAGCCCCGCCAGGTAGCCCAGGAGCAGTTCGGCACGGTAGGTGTCGCCGGGCCTGCACTCGGGCAGCGAGCTGGCGAGCTGCTCCGCGAGCTCCCCGACCCGCCGTGCCTGGCTGACGGCTATCTTGATGTCCCATCCGCGGCGCTGATCTGTCGCCTTCGTACTGGCCACGAGGTCGTCGGCGCGTTCAGGCTTCCGCGCCGCCTGCTTCGCCCAGCCGTCATACGGCTTCCACCGGCGGCACAGAACGGCAAGTGCCTTCACGGGGGAGGACTGGGCCATTGCGAAGACCTGGTTGCCCAGTAGTGACGTCGGGAGCGCACCCTTGCGGACGTCCGCGCAGTACCCGGCGTGGACCACGTCTGCGGCCGCCAGCAACTGGCCCAGCTTGAACGCTGTGTCGCTCATGTAGCCCTCCTTGAGTCGTCCGAGCCTGCGGAGCAGCAGGCCGAGCATCGTGGCGGTGCGCAGGGCCTCCCGCGTGCGTGGGTTGCCCGTCGAGCTGCGTGCGCCAGGCCCCCGCCGCTGCGCGGCACCAGCCGCCACCACCAGGTCGTGTCTGCGGGCCAGGACCATCCGCAGGACCCGGCGCGCGCGCTGCACGGCACCGGTACATGGGTCCCTCGCTCCGTCCAGGAACAGGGCCAGCGCCTCACCGGCCGGCAGGGCAACCGCCCTCTGCGGCTGAGAGCCGGCCCGGATGAACGCTTCGCGACTGAGCGCGACCAGCCCGAGCGGCGCGATGTGTGGCGGCCGTGCGGCCCCCGCCTTCCCTGCACTGCCGCGTCGCTGCGCGATCGGCAGTGTCAACCAGTCCGGGAGGTTGCGCTCGCCGGCGGCCCATTCGGTGGCCGCCGCGTACAGGCCGCCGACCGTCGTCACGCCGCAGTGGACGACCTTGCGGTTCGCCCGGTCCACCTTGCGCAGCCAGACCACCCGAACCGGCGTCTGGCGGAAGTCGCCACTGACCCTCCCGCGCACAGCCTGGATCACCCGCTCGGCCCGCTTCTCGAAGGCGGCGATCGACTGCGCGCTACCTGGGTCCCCGCCGAGCTCCTCCTCCTCCTCCGAGTAGTCCTCAGCCAGGGTGCCAGCCACCGGGGCCTCGAGATCGGCTTCGGCGAAGGCCAGGACAAGGTCGTCGCTGCCGGCGACCTCGCCCGGAACGCTACACCACGTCTTGCCCTGTCTCTCGTGAGCAGCGAGGGCATTGAGCGCCCCAGCCAGGCTGTTCGCGGTGTGTGCTCCCACGGGCATCGCCGCCGCGGCCGTGCGCGCATAGCGTGCGCTGGCCGGGGTGGCCGTGTTCCTGGCGTAGAGGAACGTCTGGCCAAGGGCAGGCAGGTTGGGCTGGGGGAAGTAGCCTGTTAGGAGCGGCGTCCTGTCCCCCGTCAAAGCGCACAGCCCCGCGTCATCCGCCCGGGCCCCCCGGTTGAAGGCCTCGCTCACTGCGGCGCGCACGGGAGGGGCGAAGATGCGGACCTGAGTGCCGTGAGCCTCGAAGAGGAGTGCGCCTTCGGAGACCCACGTCCTGCTCTTCTGGTTGGGCTTGCCCCATAGGAGCGCATCGGCAACTCTGACCCAGTCGGGGTCAGTGACCTGTTCCAGCGCGCCGATCAGGCCCCGGACCACACCGCAGACAAGCGCCTGCTGACCCTCGGTCGTCTCGCAGGCGAGCAGGAAGCGGTCTACGGTGTCCAGGACCACCTCCGCCTCCGTGCCGGCCAGTCCGGCGAGATCCTCTCGCCGCTCCCCCAGCCGTCCCAGGAGTCCCTTGGGGGGCCAGTCGCGCCTCCGCTCGTGGGCCACAGGGGATCGGCCGGCCGCGGCCGCCAACTGCAGCAGCGCCGCCCGCCGGTCCCTCTTCCTGTTGCCCTCCAGCGCGGTCCGGACCTCGCCGGACGGGTTCAGCGCAAGGGGCAGGCCTTTCACGAATGGGAAGCCGTTCTTCTGGCCATTGCGCATGGTCCAGGCACGCACCTCCGCTGGCAGGGGCCTGACCTCGGCAACGCCCCCGTCCTCGTCCAGCCGCACGACAAGCGTTGGCATCTCGCCGCAGTCCTTCACGTCCGGGTGGTCAACCTGCAACGCGATGCCCGCGGCCCGTGCTGCGCGCTCGACGATCAGCAGTTCATTGAGCATGGCGGCTCCCCTCGCTCTCGTGCCCACCCAACCACGCCGGCGGAACCGCGTAAGCCAGCGTTCCCTTCAGGACTTTCCCGATGCCGACGTCCTGTCGGAAAATGGGCGCATACCGGCCGCAGACCGGATGATCCCAGACTGCCAGGAGCATGGACGGCACGTC
>CAZIWQ010000048.1:1039-8841 GCA_964542355.1 uncultured Armatimonadia bacterium | reverse complement strand
TCCCTTCGCGAACAGGTCCGGCTTTCGGAGAGGCCCGCCGTAGTTTGTGGTGTACCGCTGGAACCGTACCTGGCCGCCGGTCTCGCCAACGCGACGGCAGACCTCCACCTTGACCGGGCAGACCCAGGCAGCCCCATCTGCCAGAAAGGCGATGGCCTCAAACAGGCCTTTGGCGGCCGACCAAGTGGGTGCCGGGTAGGACGTGGGGGTCGCGCCTGTGTCCGGCCGGGCGAACATCGCCAGAGGACCGGCGACTTCGAGGCAGACCCCATAGCGCTGCGCATCTTCTGAGAGCTTCACCGCGGCCTCCTTTCCTCACAAGGAGCTGTGGCCATGGCGTGTCGTCGCGCTGGGAGCACTACGGCAGGGGGAGAGGTTCGTTTCGGGCGATGGCAGCGCCAACGGGCGCAAGGGCACCGGCCCCGGGGGGAAGGTCCGGCCCAGGGCCGCACGATGCTCTGCCAAGTGGCGGGGGGGACCGCGGGGCGCCGAGCACTGGGCACATCAGCGAGCAGGCCGGGTCCCCCAGGCATTTTGCCCGTGCCGTCGCCTCCCTCACCCGTCTGATGGCCGGCAATTCCGCGCTACCTACGAACATTCCTTCTTGTGGCCGACAAGCCGAACTCCTCGCGACGAAGCCAGACCAGTGGTTCGTCACCGCCGGGCTTGGGCCGTGTACCGCCCAGCGGTGCCGCACCCCCCGGTTCCGGGCAGTGGCCCGACGCCTTCACCCGCCCCAGGCCTCCGCCGCCGTCCTCTCCCTCGGCGCTTCCCACGGCCACGCCGCTCTGCGGCCCGTCCTCGCACTCTCGCAGGCCGCCCGGTGGTTCTGAAGCTCCGGCCTCGGGCATTCCCGCCCACTACTCGGCTTCGCTTCAGTTCAGGCAGGCACCTGCAACAGCAGTCCCGCCGTCACGTCCGGCTCCGAGCACAGACGCCTGTGCGGGAGAGCTGGGGGCGGCGCTCTGCGCCGCCCGCCGGGCTCGGAGGAGCGTAGCGCGGGAGGAAGCATGGGGCCGGTGATCAGGTATGGCGTCCCCAGCGGGCTCTGCAGGTCCCGGGCGGTCTGGGGCGAACTGGCAGGTCACTTGGGCCAGTACCTCGTCGGGGGTGTGATCGGAGTGTCCCGTTCGCTGGCGGTTGTCGTGATCGCTGTCTGCTGTGCGGGCCCCTGGAGACGAAGCGGCGCGTGGGCCAGGCCCCGGCGGCGGTGCCAACGGGACGCAGCCCGGCCGCAGCCGTACCTGCCGCCAGCCCCACGCCCCCTGTCGCGCCCGCGGCACAGCGCGCTTTGCCTCCCCTCCCCCGCGACCACTGGGCCTTCAAGGCCGTGGGGACGATGACGAAGCAGTACATTGTCGATGGCTACCGGAACCGCGGCTTCCTCGGCGACCGCGCCCTGACCCGCTACGAGGGCGCCATCGTCGTGTGCAATCATCCGAACCACGCTCCGAGCGAGGCGCTGCCGAACCACACGCCCCGCGGTCAGAAAGGGCGAATCATGTTCATCGACATCCACGCCACGCATACCGCAGGCCGATGCCCCTCGTCTGCGGGTTCTACACCGTCGAGGGCTTGCTTGCGGAGTGCGATGAGGCCGGCATCGAGCCAGCGGTGGTGCTCCCGATTGTCAACCCGGAGGTCTACATCCCCCAGGCGCACGAGGACATCCTGGACATGGCCGCGCAGTACTTCAACGATCTCCGTTGCGAGGAGATCGCACCCGGCCGGTGAGTTCGCCTGCAGAGGGAACCGAGGCGAGTCCGCGCCACGGTCACGCGGCCCTGTTGACCCGCGCAGATAGCTCCGAGACTGAGGTACCCGCAGAGATGACCAATCAGCAACGCGTGATGGCGGCGCTCAACTTCCAGCCGCCGGACACCATGCCCGCGTACATGAGCTTCTGGCCCGAGTTCGCCGACCTGTGGCGGCAGGCACACCCCGACGCGGCGGTGCCTATTGACGACTACTATGACGTGGCCGTCAAGGTGATTGTGGGCGACGAGACGCCCTACATGACGCAGGCGGGCACCTTGCGCCAGGAAGACGGCTACGAAGTCCGCCGCGACGGTTGGGGCCGGACGATCCGGGTCAAGCCGGATGCCTACTTCATGCACCAGATCGATAGTGCCTATGACGCGCGGGGCAACCTCAAGTACGGGGACTTCGACCCGCCCGACCTGCCCCAGCGCTACGCGGCCTACGATGCGGGGATGGAGCAGCTCAAGCGGGACTACTGCGTCTTCGCCAAGACCGGCGGGCCGTTCATCCGCACCTACTTCATGACCGGTGAGGCCGAGTTGCTGACCAACATGGCCGCCGACCCGAAGCTGGCCGCCGAGCAGGTCATACGCACCGCCCACCACCTGACGGCAGTCGGGTTGGAGCAACTGCATCGCTGGAAGCTGTACGACACGGGAATGTGGATCTCCGACGACATGGCCAGCACGGTGGGGCCGATGTTCAGTCCCCGCACGGCGGAGCAGATCATGGCGCCGGCGTGGGCCTACATGGTGGACCATTTCAAGGCCGCCGGCGCCGCCAAGGTGATCATGGATAGCGATGGCAATGTGGGGCCGCTGCTGGACCTCTTCGTGGACCTGGGCTTCGATGCCATCTACCCGGTGGAGTACAAGGCCGGGCTGGACTGCGTGAAGCTGCGCGACCAGTATGGCGACAGGCTGGCGTTCTTCGGCGGGCTGTGCAATGCCCACATCCTGCCGCGGGGGAACCCGGCGGAGGTCGTGGAGCACACGCTACGGATCATGTCAGCCGGTGAAGAAGGCGGCCTGGTGTTTGGCACGCACTCCATCGGGCACGACGTCTCGGTAGGAACCTGGGACCTGTGTTTCGACACCTACCGCCGGTATCGCGACTACCCGCTCCGGCTGCCCGACGGCCGGTAGCCGCCGTCAGCGCGGCTTGACTGCTTCCCGCCGCGCAACTCAGCCGGCGGTCCGACTGGAGATCACATGAGTAATCAGGCGACGCACCATGACGTGACGCTGGCGACCGGGGCGACCCTGCGCGTGCAGGCCGTGACACCCCACGCCTTCCGGCTGCGACTGCGCCCGGACGGGGAGTTCCCCGAACCCGGACTGGTCCGCTACGGCATCCTCTCCCGGTTGCCGCCGGTCGCGGTGAGCATCGAGGAGACCGCGGCGGCAGTCACCTTTGGCACCGGCGCGGCGCGACTGGTCGTTGATCGGAACGACGGGCGCATGACGCTGCAGAGCGCGGATGGGCGCTCTCTGCTGCAGCAGGTCGAGGCGCCGGTCTCCGACCCGCGCACTGGCTTCCGGGCGGAGTTCGGCCTCGCCGACGGCGTTCGCCTCTATGGCCTGGGCGATGAGACCCGCGACCGCATCCAGAAGCGCGGGCACCAGACGCAGATGGTCTTGCGCGACATCGTGCGCTATGTCCCCATCCCCTTCGTCATGAGCACCGGCGGGTGGGCGGTCTTCATGAACAGCACCTGGTTCCATCACGTGGACCTGGGGGCGACCGTGCCCGACCGGCTGGTCTTCCACGGGCGGCGCGGCGATCTCGACATCTTCGTCATCGCCGGCGACACGCTCCCCGAACTGCTGGATCGCTACACGCAGATCAGCGGGCGGCCCGTCCTCCTGCCGCAGTGGGGCTATGGCCTGACCTACGTGTGCGACGACCGCGGGGTGCGCGCGCGGGACGTGCTCTATGAAGCCCGTGAGTTCCGCCAGGAGGGCATCCCGCTCGATCTCATTGGCCTCGAACCCGAGTGGATGGAGAGCTACTACGACTTCTCGGTCAACAAGCAGTGGTCTCCCGAGCGCTTCCACCAGCCGGCCTGGAAGCCCCATCAGAAGCCGGGCGGCTTCACGGCGGCCCTCAAGAACATGGGCTTCAAGCTGAGCCTGTGGCTGTGCTGCGACTATGATGTCACCGAGTATGAAGAGCACCTGCTGGGCGCAGCGGGGGCGCCGAGCACTGCCGACGAGACGGGCGCGCCGGAGCCCGGCGAGGATCGTTACGAGGAAGATGTCATCAAGGACCCGCACTTCATCCCCCGCTACCAGGACCAGATCACGAAGCTGGGCGAGCCGTGGTTCGAGCACCTGAAGAAGTTCGTGGACAACGGGGCGGCGGCGTTCAAGATGGACGGCGCCAACCAGATCTGCTTCCATCCGGACCGCAAGTGGCGCAACGGCATGGATGACGAGGAGGTCCACAACCTCTACCCGGTGCTGCTGGCCAGGCAGATGGCCCACGGCTTCCGCGACTACACGGGCCGGCGGGCGATGATCTATACCGCCGGGGGCTATGCCGGCATCCAGCAGTATGCCGCGACCTGGGCCGGCGACACCGGCGGCGGCGACAAGCCGCTGGTCTCGCTGCTCAACCACGCGCTGTCCGGCCACTCCAACACCAGTTGCGACATGGACATCTGGGACCCGCAGGGCCTGCACTTCGGTTTCCTGCAGCCCTGGTCGCAGGTCCTCGGCTGGCACCAGTACAACCAGCCATGGTTCCTGAAGCCCGAGATCTACGAGATGTTCAAGTTCTACGCGAAGCTGCGTTACCGGCTGCTGCCGTACCTGTACTCCATGGCCCACGTCGCGGCGCGCACCGGGATGCCCATCGTGCGGCCGATGCCGCTGGTGATGCCGGATGATCCGCGCTGCGACGAACTGCTCGGGCAGTACATGCTGGGCGAGAGTCTGCTCACGACAGCCTTCACTGACCGTCTCGTCCTGCCTCCGGGGCGCTGGATTGACTACTGGACGGGCGAGACATGCGAGGGCGGCGATGAGTGCTGCTATGTGCCACCGCCGGGACGTGGGGGGCCGCTGTTCGTCAAGGCCGGGGCGATCATTCCGATGTGGCCGGAGATGGACTTCGTCGGCCAGAAGCCCGTGGAGACCCTCCAACTCGACCTCTACCCGTGGCAGCACAGCGCCTTCACCCTGTACGAGGACGACGGCGAGACCTACGCCTACCTGCAGGGCGAGGTTGCGACCACGACTGTCACATGTGAGGCGGGCGCCGGCGGGGTCGAGATCACCATCTCCCCGCGCCAGGGACACTACGCGGGCATGCCCGAGCGGCGAGAGTGGCAGTTGCGCGTTCACCTCTCTGACCCTGACACGCGGGTGACGGTCAACAGCGAGGCGCGCCAGGGCGAGTACCGCGAGGGCGTCCTGTGGCTGAAGGGGTAGGTTCAGGCCCTTCGACGGTGAGCAATGACCATGGGCCGGCGTCTGTCTCCCTGCCAGGGAGAGGAGACCAATGATGCTGCGAATCCTCCTGACGGTGCTGGTGATGGCTCTGTGTGGCGCCACGCACGCCGCGACCTTCTACGTGGCTCCGGGAGGCAGGGACACGGACCCGGGCACCGAGCAACGGCCCTTCGCCACCCTCGAGCGCGCTCGCGAGGCGTTGCGTACGGCCCCGGCGGACCAGCCGCGCACGGTGGTCCTGCGCGGTGGGGTGCACCGTCTCACCAAGACCCTGGAGTTGGGAACAGCCGACTCCGGCACGGCGGCGGCGCCGGTGACCTGGCAGGCCGCGCCGGGCGAGACAGTGCGGCTGCTGGGCGGAACCCGGCTGACGGACTGGCAGCCGATCAGCGATCCGGCAGTGCTCAATCGCCTGGCGCCTGCGGCGCATGAGCAGGTGCGGCAGGTGGACCTCAAGGCCGCCGGGGTCACCGATCTGGGGAAGCCCGTGCCGGTGGGCGGACCACCGGCCCAGCTTGTCTGCAACAACCGCTACATGCCCCTGGCCCGCTACCCCAACGCGGGGTGGCTGCGGATTGCGGATGTCCCCCAGGAGGGCGACCTCAAGCATGCGGGACGTCTGGAGTGGAAGGGACCCGACGGCATCCCCCTGGGCAAGCACTATGGTCGTTTCGGCTACGACGGCGATCGCCCGGGCGCCTGGGCCGATATCAGCGACCTGTGGGTCCATGGCTACTGGGTCTACGACTGGGCCGACCAGTACCAGCGCGTGGCGAAGCTGGACCTGGTGAAGAGAGAGGTCACCCCCGAGTTGCCCTTTCACACCTACGGGTACCGCAAGGGCCAGCGCTTCTACTTCCTGAACATGCTGGAGGAGCTGGACAGCCCCGGCGAGTGGTTCCTGGACCGCGCCGCCGGACGGCTCTACTTCTGGCCGCCCGCGCCATTGACCCAGAGTGAGATCTCCTTCCCGCAGCTTGCCCTGCCCATGCTGAGGATCACCGACGCCCGGCACCTGAAGGTGCTGGGGCTGATCTTCGAGGGCTCCAAGGACGCCGCGGTCGTGGTCAGTGGTGGCGACCACGTGGAGCTCGCCGGGTGCACCGTGCGCAACGTCGGGGGCCGGACGGCGGTCAGTATCAGCGGCATCGAGAACGGCGTGCGTAGCTGTGACGTGTACCACGTGGCCGGCACCGGCATCCGCCTGGATGGCGGCAACCGCAAGGACCTTACGCCCGGCAACAACACCATCATTAACTGCGACTTGCACCACTGCGGGCAGGCGTGGCGCACCTACCACGGCGCCATCTCCCTCAACGGCGTCCACAACCGCATCGCCCACTGCTACATCCACGACCTGCCCCATCAGGGCATCGGCTACAGCGGCAACGACCACATCATCGAGTATTGTGATTTCACCCGCATCGCCCAGGAGACGGGCGACGTGGGAGTGGTGTACTCGGCCATGGATTGGACCTACATGGGCTATGAGGTGCGGTACAACTACTTCCACAACATCCACGGGCCAGGGAACCAGGGGGTCTTCGCCATCTACCCGGACCTGCCTTGCGGCGGCATCAACCTGCATCACAACATCTTCTACGACCTGGAACAGGTCTTCCACACCAACAGCGGGCGCGGCATGGCCATCGAGAACAACCTGTTCCTGCACTGCCAGGGGATGAACTTCAGCTCGACGGGGTATGACGAGTCATTCAAGCCGGGTGGGTCGTGGCGCATGGTAGAGCGACTGGCGGAGGTGAAGTACGACCAGCCGCCCTACAGCACTCGCTACCCGGCTTTGCGCCGCCTGGCTGAGGACTTCGCTCTCGGCGAGGACAAGCTCTCACAGCGACAGATCCCCCGCGACAACCTGGTGCGGCGGAACCTGAGTTGGGGGCCGGGCTTCTTCCTGCGCCTGGGGCCCACGGCCGGCCTGCAGGACGTGCGCTGCGAGGACAACGTCATCGCCAATGACGTGATCTTCAGCGGGTCCTTTGATGGCAGCGGGGCCGTCAAAGCCTACCGTAACGGCGACCCGGAGGTGGCTGCGGAACTGGGCAAGACGGGCAATCTCATCCTCACCGGCGATCTGGGCCTCAGGGATCTGGAGACTCAGGACTTCCAGTTGGCCGCAGACTCTCCGGGACGCCGGATCGGCTTCGAGCCGATCCCCTTCGACCGGATCGGGCTGCAGGTGGACGCCTACCGTAAGGCCATCCCCCTATGGGTGTCGCCGCCGGTCATCATCCCGGCGGGGCGAACCTTCACCGGCGAGACGACCGTGCGCCTGCTCCCGACACCGCAAACCGGGCAGCCCCGCTGCGTCGTCCGCTATACGGTCGACGGCTCCGAGCCGACAGAGGCGAGCAAGGCCTACTCGCAGTTGGTGCGCCTCACAGCGACGACGACGCTCAAAGCGGCGGCCTTCGTCAGCCGTGGCCGGGAAGAGGCACGCTCGGAGACGGTCAGCGCCGCCTTCACCGCGTCCCCGCCGCCTGCGGGCCCGGCGGGGCGCTGAGCGAACTGAGCGGACCGCCGGGCGGGATCGGCTGGCGGCTCGGGCCCGATGGGGAGTGAAGCAAC